>JACMJO010000497.1 GCA_014380605.1 Fimbriimonadaceae bacterium
CTCGTGTTTTGAATCTTCAGCGCCTTCTCAAGCGCAACCGCAGGGTCGTTCATCGCGCCCTCTAGGATGGCGGCAAGGTCTGAGTTCATTCCCGGAATCTCGCTGACCGCTCGGTAATAGTCGTCCGCGATGGGCCGGCACTCGGCGGGCGGCGGGTAATTTCTGAAGTCGGCAATGAGCTGATTCCACTCCGGGCGCATGGCGTCGAAACTCACTTTCGCGGTTTGGGACGGCCCGGTGTCGCCACCTTCATCTTCGCCGTTCAGCAGTCCCATGCCTCCGCCCAGGACCTTCATTTGCTGCATCAGAATGGCCATTTGGGACAGCTGCTTGAGGGAAAGGTCGTTCTTTCGCCGCTCGATTTTCTCCAAGTGTTCGAGCCAACGGCGGATGTCGTCCGGCATCTCGATGCGCTCGGCGGTTCGGTTCAGGATCGGCGGAGGTTGACTGCCTTCGGCTTTTAGCAGATCGGGACCGTTTGCGCTTCCCTCGGCTTTGAGCAGGTCTTGGTTAGGCACGTTGCCTTTTGCTTTGAGGGATTCAAGCTTGGGATTCTTGGCCCCGAATTGGAGAAAACCGCTGGCTTTCAGGCCAAAGAAGATGGCCAAAAGCATTGCCAAGGCAGTGCCGATTGCGATCCACGTGGTTTTTTTGGGGTTCGCTGCCGTCGGGTTGGGAAAGGCGGGCGCGGATTGCAGCATGGGCTGCGCGGCCACTGGCTGTGGGATTTGAATCTTCTGGCCACAGTGCATGCAAAAGGCCGCATCCGCTGGGATTCCTTTTCCGCACTTGGGACAGAACATACCGATTTGACGCTCCAACGACCGGACTCGATCCAGTCATTCCCTATTATCGTCCCAACAATCTGAACCCATGATGAAATCGGACCTATTTGTGAAAACAATTACCCCCCGCTAAGCGTCAAGATCGGTACAAGTCTGAGCCGATACTTAACACAAACCTGGCAAAGACGCGTGTAGGAATTCCTTTTGTCGGGACGATCTTAATAAGGAAGGTCTCGCCGGAGGACGATCTGGATGAGAAAAGAAATTAGCGGCGAACATCCAATCTGGATGTATTTTGGACAAGCGGTTCACCAAGCAATGGTGGACAGCTTCGGCATGACCGATGAGGATGTCGAGGTCTACTTAACTGGGATGCTGGTTGAGTTCCTCCACCACGATCACCTGTATGCGATTCGCGATAGGGCGGGACGGCCGGTCGATTCCATCGCGGAGATGCTGATGGAAGGCGATATCCGGTACAACGCGCCGTCATTCGATCGAGAGCGAGAGGTCCATCGACACATCGGCGATTTCCTCCTCTTCTCCTCGGGACTGTTTCCCGAGGTCTTGCGCGATTTGAAGCTAAGAGACTCCAGGGATCTATTGCTGGATGTGAACGAACAGGCACGCGAAAGCTATCACATCGCGTCAACGTTCGACCATGCGCCTTACACCGCAGACGCGAAGACGCTGAAGAAACTGAGCACGCAATTTGAAGCTTATCAAGCCAGCCTCATGCTGGTCAGGGCGTCGCTAGGCGGTCCTGGTGGCTGGGGCGGCGGATTCGAGGCTTAGTCCTCTGGTTCTACTATTGGCTTGTCGCCCAGTTCGTGGCCGGTCAACTCTTGGTAACGTCTTTCGCTTTCACCCTTGGTTGGCGACATGTACGTCGAGACGTTGACCTGAATGCCCGCAGGGTCACTGAGAGGGACAAACTCGTACACGACATCGGCAAGCTTTCTTCTCAACTTTGCAATCTGATCCGGGGCTAGCCTTATGGTCGACCTTCTGTACAACTGAAGCTGATAGAAGTCGTGCTCGATATTCGAGACGGCATAGACAGCTTCTCGCTCGCGTGAGGTGTACCGCTGAATCGCGGTAAAGCCTTTGTGGATGGCTTCCAAGTAGTCCGGCTCGTATGGCGGCCGTGGCGTGTACCCGTTTATGATCTTGTGGACATAAGCGTCCTCGGTTCGAGCCTTTCGCTTTCGCGTTTCGACCGCGATTAGCATGTCGGCCTTCAGGAGTTCGTTGACGTGGTATCGGACAGTAGCCGCGCCGCGACTGATGGCCTTTGCCACATCGGCGGTGGACATTGGTTCGTCGGTCGAGAAGGTCCAATAGACCTCTGCTCGTACCACGGACGCCAACGCCCTGACCTGAGCAAGGTCAAACAAGGCTTCTTCGATTTGCCCAGGCCATTTTGGTTTTTCAGCCATCCTTGACAGTTTTATCCCTTTTGGCGAATTGCGTGCATCTGTCCGTTCTGCCCTTCAACTAGGCGTGGGCTTGGCGGCTTCCTACTAATTTCAAAACGCTTTCTCCTTTCAAAAAACAGATGGCCGTTTAACGGTCGGCACACCACCAGTATAGACGAAACAAGGAAGTATTTTCAAACATAGGTGAGTTTGGGCCTTATGGCCCGATCTGGTGAATGGAACCTAGCTCGTATAATGAGTTGGGGGCGAATGGGGGCTGGTGTCCCTCCCGGTCTTCAAAACCGTGTGTGGCGTCGAAAAGGCGCTTGGTGGGTTCGATTCCTACACGCTCCCGCCAAGGCTCAGAGCTTTGGAAGGATTGGCTCGATCGCCTTTTTCCAGATCGCGTAGCCCTTTGCGTTCATGTGGAGCTGATCTTCGACAAACAGCTCGGGGCGCGGCTTGCCGTCTGGTGTCAGCATCTGCTTAAACACGTTCACGAAAATCAGGTCCTTGCCCTCTCCTGCATAGGTCTCGATCTGGACGTTCGCGCTTCGTATCACATCCACCTTGTCCCAGCGCGACGGCGCTGGTGTGATCGAGATGTAGGCAATTGGAACAGAAGGCAACTTCTCCCGCACTTTTCCCACGAAGGCTTTGTAGTCCGCGAAAACGGTATTGGCAGACTTTCCGCCCGCGATGTCGTTCGTGCCCGCAAAGAACACCACCATCTTCGGTTCGTATGGAGTCACGATTCGGTGTGCGAACCGAACGCTATCGCTCACTTGCGATCCGCCAAACCCTCGATTGATGACGTTGTGGTCGGGAAAGTCCTTCTTAAGCGTTTTCCAGAGGACGATGCTTGAGCTTCCAACGAAGACGATTCCCCCTTTTTTCGGAGGGTTCTTCGCATCTTCTGCTTCGAATTTTAGGATGTCGGCTTCGAAGGGTACAGGGCTTTGAGACTGTTGCTTGGCGGCGATTCCCGGAGCCAGAACGGCCATAGTTGCGAGCGTTGCTAGTCCGAGCTTTCTCATCATGCTTAATCTTGTCTGATTTCGTTTTCCAAGTCTGGCCGCTAAGCGGGCCACAAGACTGGACAGACCTCGGGATCGGTGTAATCGGGTCTGCCATCTGCCTTCCGCACGAGCCAGTCGTTGTCGTGGGCGGCAATTCTGCCGTCTTCATAGGCGTGCCACTTCCACCGGTTGGCATCATCCTGCAGATGCACCGCAATCGACCTCCGGGAATGATCGCTTAGATTCGGGCCGCTCCCATGAATGGTAAGGCAGTGGTGGAAGCTGACCTCGCCTGCTTTGAGCTCGACCGGAACCTTCACGATCTCTGCCCCGCCGGTCACAAACCTCTTCTCCAGCCCCTCAAGGTCGTTGCTGAAGAAGTCTAGATGCGCCGTGTTATCGGGCCATCGATGGCTACCGTCGATCATGCTGATCGTTCCCATCTCGGCGGTGCAATCGTGAAACGGAACCCAAGCCGTGAGCATCTTGGGCGAGGAGCACGTCTTCCAGTACCCATAGTCCGTGTGCCATCCGACTCTAGCCACCACATCACCCTTTTCGACTGGCTTGCAAAGCAGTTGGTCATGCCAAAGCCGAATGCTAGGCGAACCCGCGAGCTTGGCGGCAATCGCGCCGATTATCGGGCTACGGACGATATCGATCAGCCCTTGCTTGCGAAAACTGGCATGGTCGTTCTTCCGCATCGTCTCGCCGTCTGCGGCTGTCCAGCCGGCAAACCTTTGGCCGTTTACAGGAGGAAAATCGAATTGTCCGGCATAGAACTCGTCCTGCGCCCGCTTGGCCGCTTCGATCCGGTCGTCGGTGAAAATCTTTCGACTCTTGTACCAACCGTGGTCTTGGAAGAATCGAACCTCATCGTCGGTAGGCAGTAAGCGCTCCATATCGGACATAAAGCCGAGTTTGACCTAAGTTCTGGAGGTTATCGCCAACATCCTCGCTAAACTGCCGTCGGCAGGGAACCTCTTGGCAAGGTGTTCGAGAGCTTGGATTTCCACCGGTCGCCACGGATAGGGCGGTTCCGCTTGTTGGCGAACCGCGAGTTGAACCTGTTCCGCAGCTTGAACCTCCATTCGACTTCCCATCAGGTACGCGTAAGCAAGCAGGTAACGAAGCATCGGCATATCCAGGTGTCGGATCGACTCGTCGATCCACTTTGACGCTTCTTCGAGCAAGTTTGCCTCTATGAGCAGGCAGGCAATCTCTATGAAAGTCTCGGGAGCCTCTTCCAGTGGATTCAAGACGGCCGATTTCTCCCTGGCTTGCGATGGACTTGCCAAGTAACTCTCAGCCCGCAACGCGGGTTCCAGCGGGGCCAGGAAGTGAGCATTGAGGAGTTCGGGACGATCTTCTTCGACATTGCCGGCAAGTCGTTCGGCAACCGCCTTGATCCACCATGTAAGGTGGTCTTCCGCATTGAACAGAAGAGATTGTTCAAAGCAAGCCGCCGCTTTTGAATACTCTCGCTCGGTCAATTTTTCATAGCCTAGTTGGAGGTGGGCCAAGTGGCGATGAGCGATCGCGAACGTTTCTTCCTGTAGCCGGGAAGAGTCCAGTTCCTGCGGCGGCAGTTCGACGGCCTTACGAGACCCAGCGTAAACCGGGCCAAGTTCGGTGGCACGGATTAGCTCCGTTTTCCTGGCGTCCAGGACAACCAGTTCGACAATCCCATCGGGGACTGATTCAAGGGAAAAGCTAGCTAGGTGCTCGGGGCGGAGATCGGCGGGCAGTTCTAGGCTGGCATCGCTCGATGTCCTCACCACGATTTTGCCGCCCAGAATCTCGCGGGACGACTGGATGTTCAGAGAATCGCGGCTCCAACCAACCGCCAAACTTTGGCTCGCGTTCTTAAGGTCTGCGACACCTTTGAACGGGTACAGCCGGACCGACCAGGAATCGAGTTGACGAGGCGCGAGGTAACGCATGCGGTCGAACCGGTGCAAGGATCCGCCCTCGGCGTGAGCAAATTGGGTTTCGGCGGGTACCGCAAGGAGGCCGTTGGCGGTTAGCCAGGCGGAATCGCTTCGAATCCAGTCAACTTGCCCAAACGAGAAACCGCCGTTGTAGGGGTTCGGTCTCAAGGTTCGGTTGAAGGCCCGTACCTCAATCTCGATGCAAGCTTCGTCTGGAGGCATCGAATAGCGAACATTGAGGCTAAGGCCGTTACCGCAAAGCTCGCCCCACCATAGTCCGGCAGGCCCCTCGTCGTCATCGCTGAAGTCTGGCGAACTCGACACCAAGCCCATAGAGTTCAGCCGAGGGCCAAATCCGGTCAGGATTTCTAGTCCGGCATTGCACGCGACGCCTCGATTGCCACCCTTTGAGAGAGCAAGCTTCGATGCATAGGGCCAGACATCGGTTTGGGTTCGCTTGTCCTCGAGTCTCAGGATTCGTCCGCCTAGCTCGGGGATGATCGTGGCTCTTAGGAACGGGTTCTCCAGAATCACGACTCGGAAGGTCTTTTGGTCAGATCGACCTGTAAGCGACAGGCTTGGATAGGGATAGCTTTCCGGTGTTGGCGGTCCTGCCTCGAGAAGCTCAATGGTTAGGTCTACGGACTCCTCAGCTAGGTCGACAGGCATAGAATTTGGAGTGGCTAGGTTACCCTTGGTACAATGCATGACAATGGCTTCCCGCCTCAGCCCGTTGGGAATAGTTGTCAAGTGGATCGTTGTGCCGATATCTCTCGCCGCGATCGGCTACTTCTTGGTTGGTCCCCGGGTCGAGTCTAAAGTTCCCCAGGGAGTCAAGGACAAGGTACGGGAAGTTGCCAACGGACAGGAGGCCCCCGCCGAGGAGCCTAACGCGGAAGAGGACAAACCGGCTCGCCAATTCACCGAACCGGAAGTAGACGTGACGGTTACGGCGCTGAACACCCGCGAGAACCGCCCTAAGAAGAAGCGTCGCAAACGAAGAAAGCCACCTGCCGAGACGACCGCCCCCTCCGGGCCCATTGAGCCTGCAGGTCCTCCTCCTGGCAACGGCGGAGAACCTCCTCCTCCAGACGGCCTGTAACGGCACTGAGCCTCGATTGGCCCAAAAGTGCCAAAATAACTCCATGGCAGGCCATTCCAAATGGAAGAACATCCGAATTCGCAAGGGCAAGCAGGATGCGGTTCGGGGCAAGCTTTTCACCAAGATCAGCCGTGAGATAATCGTCGCCGCAAGGGCAGGCGGTGGCGATCCGGGTATGAATCCGCGGCTCCGCGTAGCGGTTGAGAAGGCGCGTGAGGCCTCGATGCCCGCAGAGAACGTCAAGCGCGCGATCGACCGAGGTACGGGAGCGATCGAGGGCGCGGCCTACGAAGAAATCGTCTATGAGGGCTACGGGCCAAGCGGTTCGGCGATTATTCTGGAGTGCTACTCCGAGAATCGGAATCGAACTGTCGCCGAGGTAAGGCATGCGTTCAGCAAACATGGTGGAAACCTGGCGGAGAACGGGTCGGTCGCTTGGCAGTTTAAGCATGTAGGCGAAATCATTTTTGCGAAAGGCAGAATCGACGAAGATGAGATCACGCTTGCGGCTTTAGATGCCGGAGCAGAAGACATTCAGTCGGACGAAGAGGACTTCACGGTGACGACCGCGATGGAGGACCTTCACAAAGTTAACGATGCATTAGCCAGCGCCGGTTTCAAAGCCCGAGAAGTGGTCCTAACCTATGTTCCCACCAATAAGGCTGAGCTTTCGCATGACGATTCGCTGAAACTGCTTAAGTTGCTCGATATGCTGGAAGAGCTTGACGATGTACAAGAAACCTACGTGAACGTAGACATATCGGAGGACGTCCTCCAAGAAGCTTGATTGTTAAACCCCGGCTCCCGATTATCACCCTGATCCTGATCGTTGCGAACTTATTCGCGGCGTTCTATTTGGCGTTTGATGCGGAGCTTGCCATGGACTTAGGGTTCAACCCTAAGAACCCAAAGTTTATCACGCTGTTCTCCTCGCTGTTCCTTCACCAAAATCTTCTTCATCTATTGGGAAACATGGTTTTTCTGGCGGCAGTCGGGGCAGCAGTTGAACTAGCCACGGGGTCGGCAAGGTTCCTGGTCGTTTACTTGGTCAGCGGCCTTTTGGGAGTCCTGGCTCATTTCCTCTTCACAATGTCGCTTCGAGAGCCTTCGGTCATGATTGGGGCGAGCGGTTCGGTAGCCGGGTGCGCGGCTTACTACAGCGTCCGCTACACACAACTAAAGGTCCCAATTGCTCCGAAAAAGGGGTTGTCGGTTGCGGTTGTTACGCTCGTGTGGTTGGTTTTGCAGTTCATCGGAGTGTTCGTCCACATCGGAGAATCCTCAAACGTATCCTTCTGGGCGCATATCGGTGGGTTCCTTGGAGGATTGCTCCTCAGCGCGGTTTTCCGAGCCCCAGACCTGGGCCAGAGGAAGCTGGGACACGATGTATTGGACCAGATGAACGAGCGGGGGCCAGCGGCAGTTGCGGTAGCGGCACGACAGCATCTGAAAGGCCATCCCGGCGACGTCCGAGCGATGAAAGATCTGGCTGAAGCCGAGAAGCAGTTGGGGCATCCGATTGCGGAGGTCGAGACGCTTTTGAAATTGCTTGAAATCCTCCCAGAATCGGAACAAACTGAGCCCTTGCTGCGACTTGGAGAGATGGAAAAACTGGCGATGTTGCCATCGCTTCGCCGCACTTTGCTTGCCGACCGCTATCGGGAGGCTGATCCAGAAACGTGTAGGATGCTCCTCACAAGTGTGGTTGAAGGTCCCGAGAGCGACCCCCAAATTCCCGATGCGATGCTTGCTCTCGCTTCGCTTGACTTTGATCAAGCCCCGGAGCAAGCGCAGGTCGTGCTCGCAAGATTGGTCGCTACGTACCCTCTTCACCCGACCGTGAACTTGGCCCGACAGCGAGGTTGGATTTCGTGAAGAAGTGGTGGCGAAGGGTCCGACCCATAGTTCTAAGCAGATTGGCATACTGGTTTGTAAGAACCCTTGGGGCGACCTTCCGGATCAAAGTCATCAACTTTGAATCCACGGCTGCTCTAGAGGGTGGAAAGGTCTATTGCTGTTGGCATGGACGCTCCATGATTGCCAGCATTAAATATCGGAATGGCGGCCATTGGGTGATCATAAGCAAATCGAAAGATGGCGATATCCAGACCCATGTCTTCGAGAACTTTGGATTTAACGTCATTCGCGGCAGTTCCGGGAGAGGTGGCGAACGGGCGCTGATCGAATCCATCCGCGTCCTCAGAAAGGGCGAGATCATGGCGATCACCCCTGACGGCCCTCGGGGACCCAGCCAAGTGGTTCAGGGCGGGGTTATGGTGATGGCAAGGAAGTCTGGCGCATGGCTCGTCCCGTGCGCAATTGCCGCCAGACCCCGATTCTTGGCCAAGTCCTGGGACAGCTACATGATCCCTTTCCCATTTGCGAAGTGCATTATGAACTTTGGAGAGGCGATGAAGGTTCCGGAAGATGCCTCTGAAGAAGCGGTTGAAACGATCCGATTGGCCTTTCAAGAGGAAATGACTCGTCTACAAGAAGAAGCGGAGCGAATGTTAGGATTCGCTGTAAAATCCTAGCAAGAGGTTGCCGATGAAGATCGGTTTGATCACGATAAGCGATACGAGATCGTTTGAAGACGACGATACAGGGCACCGGGTCATGGAAGCCCTGCGAGAGTACGGGTTCGATACATTCGAAACCGTGATCGTTGCCGACGAGATGTCCCAGATTCGCCATGCGATCCGCCAAATGTCGAGTTCCTGCTCTGCGATATTCACAACGGGCGGGACCGGCTTTTCCCCCCGAGACATCACTCCCGAGGCCACGTCGGCGGTCTTGGATCGTCGGGCCGACAACCTTTGCGAGCTCATGCGATCTCGCGGTGCCGACCAAGCGCCGGAAAGCTATGCATGCCGTGGGGTAGCGGGCACAGTCGGAGATGCTCTTGTAGTGAATCTGCCGGGATCACCCCTCGCGGCGAAACACTCAATCCACGCGATCGGGCCGCTTTTGAATCAGATTCTTTGCCAACTTCGCGGCGATGGCGAGCGGGTTGGTGTCGGTTGTTAATCGACACCCATTGCCACCTCAACCTCACCGACCACTTTCCCGACCCCGCTTCCGAAGTAGCTTTTGCTAAGTCGATGGGCGTGGAGCGGTTGATCGTGGTTGGAGTAGATTTGGAATCGAGCCAAGTCGCTTTGGATCTTGCGGAGAAGTTTGAGGAAGTCTTTGCGGTGGTGGGCATTCATCCCAACCATAGCGCCGACTACAAGCCAGAATGGATCGACGCCATCC
>JACMJO010000498.1 GCA_014380605.1 Fimbriimonadaceae bacterium
TCCATGGTACTTAAAGGGGGCTGCATTGAAACCATCGGGAACTTCGGCTATGAATGTATACCCTTCAGTTCGATCATGAAGCCTGCGGGAGCGCTTCACTCCAATCAATATGGTCCCGCAGGCGCAAAGTGTCTCCTCATCGAAGTCAGACCATCAGGTTTGGAGATGGTCCGGAGTTTCTCCGGGGTTCTTGATGATGTTGTCCATGTTCAAAATGGAGCAATGCGTGGGATCGCCATACGCATCCACCGGGAGTTCCAGTTAATGGATTGTGCGTCGGCGCTCTCAATCGAAGGGCTGGTTCTTGAAATGGTGGGAGCAGCTACACGCCGTCGCGCGCAAGGCTTGTCAGTCCGCCCGTCGCGCTGGATTCGCGAAGTCAAAGACTTTCTCGACGAACATTTCAAGGAACAGATAAACCTATCGACGCTGGCAAAATGCGCTGACAGACATCCCGCCTATCTATCCCAAGTGTTTCGCAGGTGCTACGGGTCCACGATCGGTGACTACGTGAGGCAACTCCGCTTGGACTATGCCTCGAAGAAGATAACTCACTCAACCGAGTCCATTGCCGATATTGCTACGGCTGCCGGATTCTATGATCAGAGCCATTTCGCCCATGCCTTCAAGATCCACACCGGCGTGACTCCTGCCGAATTTAGGGCTGCCACTCGCAAAAAGTAAGTCCCATACAAAAAGCTCAGAATTTTCCAAGACCTCGGAAGATAGCTGCTGGTATCTATCCTTCTGGTTTCTTGATGAGCTACGGGCAGTCTTTCACAAACGCTACAGATTCGACTAGCCCAGAGAAGCCCAGGCTGATTTGGGTGGACGGGGGAAGCCCTTGGGGGCTCCTAGGAAGCTCGCCGACTTCCCCCGCTATCTTCTCATTCGGCTGGTTTCGAATTGAGTCTGCGGTGTTCGAGTTCACTCGTGAGGCACTACGGCCCGAACTCGTAAAACGGAATGGCCAGTGGCAGGTTGTGGCTTCGCAACTCGCGATCAGGCATCGCGAGTTGGTTGAGCGGCGCCGTTGGCTAAGCGAAGAGCGCATTCTTCATGCAACTCGACACGGACGAATAAGCGTTCCAGCGAAACCAAAGTTGCTTCCAAGAAGTGAATCGCACAGGGCCGAAAACTGAAAACTCAATGGACCTCGACGTAAGACCTCGGACAGCGATTGATGATGAGCACGAGATGCCTTCCTGGCCAGAGGTGTTTCGCTATTTTCTGATACTGGGCTTCATTAACGTTGGGGGTCCAGTTGCCCAAATCACGATGATGTACCACCACATGGTCGAGCGACGCCACTGGCTTTCGAAAGAGCGATTCGTAGCGATCATGGCGTTCTGCCACATGCTGCCCGGCCCGGAAGCGTTGCAATTGGCCATTTACGTTGGTTACATGAAGCGCAAACTGTTGGGCGGGATACTGGCGGGCCTCACGTTCATTCTCCCTGGTGCCGTGGTAATGATCGTTCTGAGCTGGCTGTACGTCACATACGGGAATCTGCCGCAGGTGAATAACGTTCTCTTCGTCCTGAAGCCCGCCGTCCTCGGGATCATTGGTGCCGGCATAATCAAGCTGGGTCGCGCGGCACTCCGAAATACGCTCCTCGCGGCATTGCTAGTCGGTGCCTTTGTGGGGATGCGTTTTGCTGGAATCAATTTTCTGTTAATTCTGATCGCAGCCGGTCTATTGAACCTTCTGGTAGTCGAAGGTTGGCCACGTTTGCGGAGAACACCCGCGATGCTCCCGATGACGATTGGGGGCCTGGCAGCGATCTTTCCATTCGCGGATTCGCGCTGGTTTCACATGGCTTGGTTGTTTCTCAAGACCGGACTTTTCAGCTTCGGCGGCGCGTATGCCTCTTTAGCCTTTCTGCAACGCGGAGCGGTTACCCAATATCGCTGGCTATCCGACAGCCAACTGCTTGATGGCGTGGCACTGAGCGTGGCGACACCTGGGCCATTCATGCTGTTCACAACTTTTGTAGGCTTCCTTGCGGGTGGATTGCGCGGGGCAGTGATCGCCACATTCTTTGTATTTCTGCCATCGTTCGTGTT
The DNA here is from genome assembly GCA_014380605.1 of Fimbriimonadaceae bacterium. GTDB lineage: Bacteria > Armatimonadota > Fimbriimonadia > Fimbriimonadales > Fimbriimonadaceae > 55-13. The sequence goes on from JACMJO010000498.1 coordinate 2,067, forward strand.
TGTGTTAGGCGGTGTTCACTATATCGAGATGGTCCGCAATAACGGTTCAATTCAGGCATTTCTCGCGGGTGTCAGCGCCGCGGTGGTGGGAGTGATCATTGTTGTTTCGCTCGATTTGATTCCAGAAGCTCTCGTCGGTCTGCCGAGCATTGCAATCGCGCTACTTGCTTTCTCGTTGATCGTACTGTTCAAACGGGATGTTGCCATGGTCGCGGTCGGAGCGATGGTAATGGGCATTCTTTTTGCTGTAGCCCGAGCACTCTTGTAGAGATTCAAAATGATTCTGCTGATTAGCAATTCCACACTTTACGGCAGCGGCTATCTCGATCACGCTGAGAGCGAAATCCGAGACTTTCTGGGAGATGTGAAAAATATCCTGTTCGTTCCGTTTGCCCTCTATGACCGCGACGCTTACGCCTTGATGGCGCGAGAGCGTTTTCAAAAGATGAACTACGATTTGACGTCGATCCACACAATCGCTGACGCATCTCAAGCCGTGAAGAAGACTGACGCGATCTTTATCGGCGGAGGTAATACCTTTCGGCTTCTGAAAGCTCTCTACGATTTTGAGCTTCTTCATTCGATCCAGCAGAGCGTAGATGAAGGAATACCCTACATCGGCTCAAGCGCGGGCGCGATTGTTGCAGGTCCGACTATTAAGACGACAAAGGACATGCCGATCCTGGAACCTCCATCATTCGATTCGCTGGGGCTCGTCTCTTTCCAGATCAGCCCGCACTATTTGGACCCAGATCCCAATTCAACTCACATGGGGGAGACACAAGAGGA
>JACMJO010000039.1 GCA_014380605.1 Fimbriimonadaceae bacterium
CGATGTACTTCGACGCGCCGGGTCATCGTTCACCGGAGCCTGGTCGACAAAGTGTTTGGGATTCTTTCTAAGGCCTATCGGCAGATAGGGGAAACGAAGATTGGCGATCCGTTGGAGCCTGCGACCTTAGTCGGCCCGCTTATCGACGAGCATGCCTTCTCTTGCATGCAAAACGCCTTGAAGCAAATTCGACCCTTGACGTCGGAGGTGGTCGGTGGCGAAAAAGTTGCGATCGGCCCTGGTGGTTTTTATGTGAAGCCCGCGGTAGTTCGACTGGATGGCCAACCAGAAGCGGTCTTTATCGAAACCTTCGCTCCCTTGACCTATGTGATTCCCTACGACACAATCGAGGAGGCCCTGCAGATCCACAACGCCGTCCCCCAGGGCCTCAGCTCCGCCATCATGACTACGGACATTCGCGAAGCTGAGTTCTTCAAGCGCAACAGCGATTGCGGCATTGCCAACGTAAACATCGGCACCAGCGGCGCAGAGATAGGGGGCGCATTTGGCGGTGAGAAGGAGACGGGCGGAGGCAGGGAATCCGGCTCGGACGCGTGGAAGGCCTACATGCGCCGCCAAACCAGCACCACATTTTTCGGCAGAGATAAGCCCGACTTAGCCCAAGGAATCAAATTCGATGTTTAACCTGTTTAAGTGTGCCGTTCCGTTCGCGGCAAGCCGATTTTGATCCAGGTTCGATGCCGTACAGAACCTAGTTCGTCGTAAATCCGGAAGTTGTCAGTCTATTCCAGCTAGTGGAGAGATTCGCGTTGACAGCACTCCGCATCATTGCCATTTACCTCCGCGGCCTTTGGATTCAAGACAGGGTTGAAGGGTAAGGCATCGGGAAACAACGCGGTGCATTTCTGATCGTGCATGCACTAGCTACGATGGGATCAGAAAGGAAGGAATTTTTATGAGTTCTGTAAGTGGAAGAAGGAGAATCGGAGTCGCGATACTGATGGTGGGCGCGACCGCCGTTCTTTGTGGACCCGCTCTTGCGCAGGTTACGGACATCAATTCTGTGGTCATTCAGAACCGCAGGTTCAACGATTATCCCAACTCGACTCTGGTAACGGTCAATACTTACCCGACGGTGGTTAGCTTTACCGAGGGGCCATTTGGCGCTGGCGGTTTCGCCAACCAGCACTTGGCTCGATTCTCAACCAACGGAACGACGGCCCGGTCATTTCTTAACTCCGAGGCTTTCGACATTTCATTCAATGTGAACCTTGCTGTTCTCTCGGCGGGCCCTCGAAAGGAAGCGGGATTCAGGATGGACACGTTCATCGCGGGAGAATCATTCTTCTTCGTCACTTCGGATGGTGAGGTAGCGGCGTTTGGCGGACCTTTTCCATTTTTCTCGTTCGGCGCTAGCGCGTACACGCCCGGTACGACGGCTAACTTGCGAATGATCTATCAGCCCGGGGCGAACGCTACGCTTGAGTACCTATACAACGGCTTGAGCAGCGGCCCTCTCGACTTCGGCAATCTAGAAGAGGGGATAATCAACGGCAGCGACATGGCGACCTATGTCCAGAACCAACCGAATGACAACAACACTGCCGACTTCAGCAACGTTGCATTCACTAACTACTCGGTGGCGGTACCAGTTCCGGAGCCGATGTCGATCATTGGAATCGCGGCAGGTATAGGACTTCTGCTTCGGCGACGCCGAAAGCCAGCTGGCGGCTAGTTGAAACAGTGGCGCCAAGCTCGTGCCTGGCGCCACTGCCTTCTCTTTTTCTTCGATATGAGTTAGGGTCTTAAAGGAACCGTCCTTACCGGTCTCAACACAACTGGCCCAAGTAACCCAGAGGGCAACAGGGGAGTGTCTTTGAAGTTGTGTCGCCATGTGGTGAAAGTCTTTCTACGAGGCTCCGGGCGGGGCTGATGGTCGGTAAACCATTTGGGCCATGCCTTGAGTTGCGCGCCATTCCAACCCATATCGTCCGGGAACTGCTCGTCGCCAACGAGGCGGTTGACCCATAGGTTGGTGACGTCCACTTCGAGCGCGTTCTTGCCTGTCTTTGCTACGTCGGTAATGTCGATGCGGAAAGGCGGCTTCCAAAGCGTCGCAAGGGTCCTGCCGTTCAATCGCACGCGACAAAGTTCGCGCACGTCGCCTAGATCGAGCATCAGCCGCTTCCCTTTGCCTAGCAGGTTCTGGGGAACCTGAAGGACATGGGTGTAGCGTACCGTTCCCGAGAAGTGCTTCACCCCGAAGTTAGAGTGCTCAGTCCAAGAGGCTAGCTTGTTGAAGGTGACGATGGGAGGCGCATCCCAGCCTGAAGGGAACTTGGCAAGCCATGGGCCCGTGGCGGTTATCGGGTTTGGCAAATCTTGAACCGCTAGCTTGGTCTGGCGTTGGTCGGACCATGTGAGTGAATAGTCGCCCTTTTGCCAAACTCTAAGTTCCCCTGAGTGTAACTGGTAAGGGGGAGGCGAACCGGCGTCAGGGAGATTGCCAATCGCGATGGTGGCGTTCTCGCGAGCGGTGATCGTTTTTGCGTCACCTCCCAAGGAGTAAGTCAAGACCAGGTTCTTGACGATGTTGACCGCAGGGTCGCCGCCCAACTCGTTGTTGGAAGCGTTGATTCGGAGGCTGTTCGGACCAGCCGCGCTCGCAACGATCTGAGTGACGTCTTTCACTTTGCCCGATGCCGCATCGCCGTATACGGCTTTGATGATGCGGAGGACAGGCAGAGGCTTGGCTCTCTCAGTGGCCAACGTGGCCTTCACATCAATGACGTGCGCTGAGGCTTGCGCTTTGGGGCTGATCATCACGAACACCGAATCGTCCGCGTCAAGGTGAATGGGGACTTCGATTCCTCCATTCGGCACCAGCTTCCAAACCGGCGCCTCTTCGATCTGGCCAGTCTCGGGGTGCCAGAACTGGACGCGATTGGCTTTGCCATTAATTCGGAATCGACAGGTGACCGTTCGCGGATAAGGTTGCGAGGAGGCTACAAAGTAGGATTCAATATCCCCAATCCGTCGGTGGATGGCCCGAACGCCCTTGGCTTCAGTGGTGAAGTCGGGGACGACTTTAGCCTCAGCCAGAACCTCAAGAACGGTTCTCCCCCATGAGACTTTCCCTTTTCCATGCTGATTGCTACCAGGTCCCAAGGTTGTACGCCCCCAAACCAGGTCTGCAAGCATCATCAGCTCTGCGTTGCCGTCCGGTGTCGCCTCCCTGAGGCTTGGAGTTCGGATCGGCTTCGGGCCAACGACCGTGGCCCCAGCTTCAACGAGTTGCTTGATCTTCCGAACCAAGGGCAAGGTCATGAGTTCGGTGTTGGGCAAGGCAAGAACTGCGTAAGATGCTCCGTTGGGCAAGACGAGGCGACGGTTTTTGACGGTAAGAGACATCAGTGGATCGAGTCCACAGAAGTCATAGTCGTAGCCTGGCGGAATCTGGGGTAAGTCTTGACCCTCTCCTGAATAGCTCTGGGGAGAGTCCTCTCCAGAGAAGAGGAGAACGTCGCCCACGAACTTGCCGCTCTGCAACATGAATTGACATCTCGACAGGTACTCGTTCCAAGTCGACATGTAGGGCCAGATCGTGTTTCCTCGGTCCACGTGCGAGCCCCAAGGGCCCATCGTCATTCCAGGGAGCACTCCGCTAACCCAAGGCTGATGTGCGAATCGGTGATAGATGATGCGGTTGATGCCAAGGGTCATCGCGTGGTCTGCGAACGGCTTCCACTGACGAGGTTGGTTGCGCCAACCGGCTTGGTCTGGGGTTGCGGTTAGGGCCTCGGCCCCCACAACGCTATGTCCATAGACGTGGGCCACCGAGGACGCGTGTTTCACGCTGGGGTTGATCTGCGAATCGCCCACCCAATACTCGCCCATGATGAGGCCAGCAGGCTTGGCGAAGGTGAACGGGTCAAAGTTGCCGTTACCGTAAGGTTCGATCGCTAAGTCAAGGTTCCGCTCCCGCAGGCGGCTCGCGAAATGGCCACTGTAGTTCTTGGCCCAGAGTTCGGCGATGGTTCGCCGGTAGTCAAAGAGGAAACCAAGAGTGGTCTGTTCGTCCTTGATCAGATAACCCGCCAGCGTGGGCAAATAAGGGCGAGCATGGTAGCCTCGACGGGCCCTGAATTCGTCGAGGAGCCCAGGAGTCCAGTTGTTGTATCCGGTCTCATAGCTGTCAACAAGCACGGTGGTCAGCGCGCTGCTTTGGCCAACTTGGTCGAGGAGCGGATTCAGCCCGCCGTCCAGGAAGTTGTCGAGTGAGGTCGCACTGAGCTTGTCCACTTCCAACCCGCGCCCGCTATCCCGACTGGCGACATTTTGAGATCCGGTGAGGGTTGCGCCGAGGCGAAGGATGGTCCACTTTCCTTCCGGAAGTTGAAAGCCGATGTCTCCATTTGAGCCAATCCGATTCAAGGGAATCAGAATGGCTTTTGAAGGATTGACGGTTGGCCAATCAAGGCGGGACACGGCCCCCGGATTCGCGCCAAGACCGGTCAGCTCGTTCCGCGACATAGTTCCCGGCTGGCCAGAGGCTGGAAATGCACATAGCGATATGTCTTGGTAGAATCCGCCGACTTTGGATGGCGTGGGCAAAGGAGGATTGCCAGGCCCCTCGAACTCTAGCGAGGCATTGACCACCTTCTTCATCGCGTCTGCAGGCTTCACCCAGGGTCCGCCGCTGGATGACCAACCAGCGCAGTTGTGCATGGTCATCTCAAGGCCAAGCCGCTTGGCCTCCCGGATCGCGTGAACCATGAGCGCGCGCCACTCGGGAGTGTTGTAGTTGATCCGCCCGGCGGGGACGCCTTGGCCCACATCGAACATGTGAGCGCCACCGATGCCTGCCTGCTTCATCGCCTCTAAGTCCGCGGTGATCCCTTCCTTGGTGATGTTTCCATCCATCCAATGCCACCACGTATGGGGTCGGGCAGATGCCGGGGGGCGTTGGAAGGCGCGTGACAACGGGTCAGGCTGGATTGGGGATTGGTTGAGGACACATGCGGCGGCAAGGAGGTAAAGCATTTGCTTCTCCGCATATTACTGTGAGTGCATGAACAAGGTTGGCTGGCGTCGACCGCGTTTTTGCCCTGGGCCCGCTCAAATGCCGCCGTTGCGGAGCTAGGCCTTCGATGTGATCCTAAAACGCCTCACGGATCAAAGAGTCGAGTTAATGGATTGGTGGGCCCAGCTAGATTCGAACTAGCGACCTCACCCTTATCAGGGGTGCGCTCTAACCAACTGAGCTATGAGCCCGTACCGTTTTGCTTCTGACTCGAGAGCGACCTTCCCGATTTTCGGGACGCTCTAACCAACTGAGCTATGAGCCCGAAGCAGGCGATAGGATACCCGCCCATGTCTATTTTCGCAATGCAGGTCTGGTTCCTTAGGGTCGAAGTATCCAGCGTCAGTCTTTAGATGTATGGCTAATGCGATTTCTTTTTCCTGAGCAGTTTCTCATTCTCCTCGCGCAATTCGGCAATCTTCGCGCTTAGTTGCTCAGAGACCAGCACGGTCGACTCGCTGGCTTTCTTCTGTGCACTTAGTCTTGCCCTCAGGGAGTCTTTCTCTCGTCGGCGTTCTTCCGCTTGCCTCTCTGCCTGATCCTTGTCATGTTGAAGCGCCGCCAACTTTTTCCTGAGTTGATCGGTGTCGAGTTGTAGCTTGTCAAGCTTCTGAAGAAGCTCTTCGCGAGCGGCAATCCAGCGCTTAATAGTATCAATCGGATTCAACTTGTCGATGGGGTGCCTCTGGTGATAGCTTATCAGGCGAATGTGGCTTTCTGCGCAACCTCAAATGACGCCCACACGTTAAGATAGGGCAAGCGAAAGCTTCATCCAATGTTACTCGTCTACGCCGTATCTGCCCTCGTCGCTGGAGTTCTAGTGCTCCTCAGCCTCTTCGGCGCTGAGCATGGCTCGGACGCGGCCACGGGCCTGGAACTTCACACCGGAGGGGCGGACCATGACTCGGACCACGGCTTCTGGCTACCGTTCTTCAGCCTTCGTTTTTACACCTATTTCTTCGCCGGCTTTGGCGCGACGGGCTTACTCCTTCACTTTCTGACGCAGACAAATCCCGTAGCAGCGGCTTGGATTTCCGGAATGGTTGGCCTGGTCTCGGGGCTTGGAGTGGCCATCCTCATCCGAATCCTCAAGATCACTGAAACCAGCGGAAGCGCCAACGACAAAGACGTGCTCGGCAAAGAGGCCAATGTGATGGTTGCCATTCGCGGGTCGAACCCAGGACAAATCCGCTGTACTGTGCGGGGAGACATTATAGATTTTACGGCATTCAGCGAAGAACTCGAACCGATCGAAGTCGGGGAAACCGTCATTGTGGTCGCCATGGAAGATGGAAAAGCGCAAGTGGTGACTCACTCATCGATTTTCGGCGAAGATGCACTTCCCCAAAGAACAAGCTAAATGGACATCTCACCTTCAGAATTAACCGCCATTAAAAGCGCCCTCATTATTGGGGGAGTGGCTCTCGTTGCCTTCCTGTTTCTTATCGCTTTCGTTAAGAGCATGCTCCACATTTGCCCTCCGAACGAGGTTTTGATCTTCTCGGGGCGACGAAAGAAGCTTGCCGATGGCAGTTCGCGAGGCTTCAGAACGGTTCTCGGTGGTCGCGGATTGCGAATTCCAGTCATCGAGACGGTATCGCGGATGAGCGTGAATATCATGGAGGTTCCGATCGCGATCCGGGGCGCCTACTCCAAGGGTGGGGTGGCTTTGAACGTGGATGCCATCGCCAATGTGAAGATCAGCAGCGATCCGGTGGTGATCGGCAACGCGATCGAGAGGTTCTTGGGGCGAGATCCCAACGAGATTCGTCGAGTCGCCAAGGAAACTTTAGAGGGCCACCTGCGGGGAGTTTTAGCTAAGCTGACTCCCGAAGAGATTAACGAGGATCGCCTTAAGTTCGCCGACGAGCTTTCGCTGGAGAGCGAGCAAGACCTTCGCAAACTTGGCATCCATTTGGACACCTTCAAAATCCAGCATGTAAGCGATGACAAGCATTACCTGGACTCCATTGGCCGAGAAGCGATCGCCAATGTAATCCGGGACGCGGAAATGGCAGAAAGCGATGCGACCCGGGCGGCTGAGCAATCCGAAGCCGAGAACCGAAGCCGCTCGAGCGTTGTCAAGGCCAATGTAGACGCCAATGTTTCTCGAATGGTCAACGAACTACGTAAGGTTCAGGCAGAGTTGGACGCGAAGGTTCGGGCAGAAGAAGAGATAACCCTCGCCGCCGCCCGCGAAGCGAGGGTGCGAGCCGAGCAAGAGCTACAGCAAGTCCGTACCGAGGTGGAAACCCATCGGTTGCAGGCCGACCAGGTCTTACCAGCAGAAGCTTCTCAGAGAGCCCAGCAGTTCAAAGCGAGGGGCGATGCGGCGATCCTGAGGGAGAGCGGTATTGCCACTTCGCAAGCCCTGGAAATGATGAGCGCCGCCTGGCGCGAGGCCGGCGATAGCGCCTTGACCATCTATCTGATCGAGGACTTTGAAAAGATCCTTGCCAGCGCGGCAAAGGGAGTTGCTAAGGTGAAAGTAGGGAACCTCAGCATGATCGATGGCGGAGACGGAAAAGTTCTTTCAAGCTACATCTCCTCGTACCCCGCGATGCTGAACTCCATATTCGAATCTGTAACCCAGTCAACCGGCATTGATATTCAAAAAGCCATCTCAGGCAGGGCACAGCCTGGTGTAGTTCTCCCAGTCTCGACCAAGCAAGAGGAGGTGAAGCCATGACCTATCTCATTGCAATCGGCGTTCCCGTTATCTTGATCCTGGTTGGCTTTTCCGTGATCAAGCGATTGATCTACATCTGCGCGCCCAATGAATTCTTGATCTTCTCGGGAAGCCGTCGGCAGGATGGAGCTCGAAGCTATGGCTACAAGCTGATCAAGGGCGGGCGCGGCATTCGAGTGCCTCTACTTGAGCGCGTGGACCGCATGGACTTGACCAACATGGGGATCGACATCCAAGCCGTGAATGCTTACTGCAAGGGCGGTATTCCGCTTACAGTACAGGGTGTAGCGAACGTTAAAATCGCGGGCCACGAGCCCCTGATCCATAACGCCATCGAACGATTCCTCGGCATGACACGGCAAGAGATCATGCAGATCGCCAAAGCCACGCTGGAGGGTTCCCTGCGAGGCATCCTTGCCACGATGACCCCGGAACAGGTGAATGAAGACAAGTTGCTTTTCGCCGAGCGTCTGGTTCTGGAAGTGGAGCAGGACATGACTTCTCTGGGCTTGGTCGTGGACACGATGAAGATCCAGAATGTGCAAGATGACGTGAAGTATTTGGATTCACTTGGGCGCAAGCGAAATGCCGAGGTTATCGCGAAGGCGCGGGTGGCGGAAGCCACTGCCCACGCGGATTCTGAGATTCAATCCGCCGAGAACATGGAGCGACAACGCCGCGCCCAACTTGAAGCAGATACCAACATTGCCAAGGCAGAAATGCAAAGGCGTCTCACCGAGACGTTGACGCGCCGCGAAGCTCTCGTAGCGGAAGAGCAGGCTCAGGTGATTGCTGCCGTCGCACAGTCTCGGGCAGA
>JACMJO010000499.1 GCA_014380605.1 Fimbriimonadaceae bacterium
AGGTCGGTGCTCTCTGCACGATTCGGGTCGGCCATGGGACTTCTGAGCCTATCGGTCTCCGGTCAGAGGTTCGGCACTCGGTCGTTATCGAGGGAAGCGACCTGTTCACCACCGGAATGAAGTTCATGCCGGAAACGCATGCCGATAGGATGGCGATCGCAGAGTACGTCCACGCGATCTTCCAGCGGCAGTGCGACAACCTCTTGGTCTAAACAATAGATAGGAACAATAGGACATATCAGCCCTATTGTTCCTATCTACTGGAGCACTCCTCGTTCTTAGCCTTTGCTACTGCAAGAGCCACAGCCGCCGCCCGTTGAGCCTTCTGACTCGGCCGTCTTGAAGGATGATCCGCAACCGCAACCACTTACTGCGTTTGGGTTTTCGATTTTGAATCCGCCGCCCAACACGTCGTCCACGTAGTCCACCGAGCTACCGCTCATGTGGTTCAGGCTCATAGGATCAACATAAATCTTGATGCCGTCATGCTCAAAAATCTGATCGCTCTCATCGGGAGCTTCGCTGTCCAGGGCCATTCCATAGGAGAGGCCGCTACAGCCACCGCCTTGGACCCAAACTCGGAGGGCAGAAGCGGCTTGATCTTGACTCTTTAGTAGGTCTTTGAGTTCGACTGCCGCGCGTTCGGTGAGGGTGATCATTCTTTCTCGTGTCTCCAAGTGGTTATACGCCACTTACTCTTATTGTGCATCGTAAAGACGAGTTCCACTAGGGCAGTTAGCGCGGATTAAGCACATCTTGACCAGAAACCGATAATATTCCGCAGAATGAGCAGTAAAGAACGGATTCTGAAAGCGGCTGGCCAGTTCTTTGGCGCCAAGCCTTACGCCGAAGTTTCCATCGCTCCGATCCTGGCGACGGCAGACGTCCAGCCTCCGACCATGTACTACCACTTTGGCGACAAGGAAGGTTTGTACGTGGCATGGGTTCAAGAGGCGTTCGGCCCTCTACGCACACACCTGACCATTCGGCAAACCGCGACGCTTGCCGATGGGCTAGCCGCCTATTCGCTCATTTACTTCAACATGGTGAATTTCGACGTGCCTCAGGTTGTTCGCGATGTCGAGTCATTGGTGAGGACCGAATCCAAGGAGCAGGTATTTGGCGCTTACTTCCAGGCAGTTTACGAACCGCTTTGCGCGGTCTTAATCGAGGGCATGGAACGTGGAGAGCTTCCCTCAGGACCCATCGGTCGAATCGCAGACCTTTTCTTGGCTGGCGTGTATGCGATTAGGGCTCAGATCGATCAGGACCCGGCAGGAACCTCGACCTGGCTCGCGTCGAGGTTCCTGCATGGACATCACTTATAGCAGCGCCTAGAACTTAAAGGCAACTGCAAAAGTAAACGTCGACCGATTGTTCGCACCTGTTCCGTCATCTGCGAACACTGCCCGATTGGCGGCATCTCGACGGAATTCCAGTCTGAAGACAACGTTCTTCTTGAACGTGTAGTCCGCCCCGGCAGTGAATGAAGACAGGCTCAAGCCGTCGGTTCCGGACCTCACTCCACCATCGTCATTGAACGTATCGGCCCTGAAGGAAAGACCGAGTTCTGGGGAGAGTTGATATTTGGCATAACCAGCAACGCCATAGAACTTTGAATCTTCGAACGATGCGCCAGATGCGTGGTTTGCCGTGCCATAGGTTCCGTTGACGCCAACCTTGAGCTTATCTGTTGCTTGGTGCACCACGGAAGCGTCGAACAAGCAGACCTTTGCGCGAGAGTCTGTCGTAAACCCGAATCCGCCAAAGATGCCGTTATCGTTGGCAAACTTGCTTCCTTCCTCAGCCAGGTAGTAGTTGCAGTAAATCGTAGTCTTTGAGCTTGCAACATAGGCAACCGAGAGAATCCCGGCTTTGTTCTTGCCGCTGTCCTCCACCTCGTTCCAGCCCTGGGCAATAATGGCCGTGCCGGTGAGCTTGGAGGTCAACGGCGCAGACACTCGCACGCCCGTGTGGTAAATGGGCTGGGCGAACGTGTAGACGAAGGATCGGGAGTGTTGGTCGTTGTTAATGCTCTCGGCGACCTCATAACCGATCGGCGTCGAGAACTTTCCGAGGTCCACGGTGATCGGCGTCTTTCCGCCAAAGGTGTAAGTCGCGTAAAGCTGGTGAAACGCTTCATATGCTCGGTTAGCGGGTTCGCCAAGGTTGATCAACTCGGCGTTTTTTCCGACCGTCAGATTAGCGACAAATCCTATCGCGTGGCTATTTGACGGCTTGTAAGCGACATTGAGTTGGCCGACCGCGATGCTTCCGCGATCTCGATAGATATCGAACTGGCGGCCAAACAGCAAAGGCTCGGATGGTTTTCTTGAATCGTACTGATAGTACGTGTCAAGGAAGCCACTGAAGGACCAGTCCTTGTCGTCGGTCGCGTTGGCAACGGTGACCGTGCCTAAGAGGACAGCGAGCACCATCGGTCGCGAACGTCGAAAAGTTGTTTTGTGATTCATTGTTTAAGCCTTGTCTTGCCTTTTCGGCAAGCAGGAAAGGTTCCTTGATTATTGGGCAAGGGCGGTATGGCGAATCGAAACAAACGAATGTTTGTTTTTCTCTTGATAGCGGTTCGGCAAACTTATCGAATTCTTGACATGAGGACCTATCCAGGTGCGCTCCAACGAACGCACCTGAATCTCGTGACTCTAGTTCGCGCCAACAAGCTCCGCCTCTTGCGAGATCGGGTGAGGAGTGAACGCTGCGTGTCCGACCAGGGCTCCGTCGAGTCCATATCCAGACTCTCCATGAATTGCCTTGTCGAGTCCGACTTCCTCAGTCTTGGGACTGACGCGCAGGCCAATAGTGACTTGAACCAACTTCGCGATGATCAGAGTCGCAACCAATGCGAATCCAGCGACCGCGCCGACGGCGATCAATTGGTTCAAGATCAGCTTGCCGCGCCCGCCGTCCAGAACAACGCCCGGGTTAATGGCGGGGGAGGCGAACACTCCGGTGAGGATCGCTCCGATCAAGCCGCCAAAGCCATGAACCGCGACCACATCTAGAGCATCGTCATACCCAAGCTTGTGCTTGAAGGAGATTGCGAAGTAGCAACCCGCTCCTGCGACGATTCCGATGAGGATCGCGGGACCAATCCCGACGTACCCGGCGGCGGGCGTAATTCCAACGAGCCCGGCTACCAAACCGGACGCCGCCCCTATAACGGAGGCTTTGCCCTGCTTCAAATATTCGGCCAACATCCAAGCGAGCATCCCAGCTGCGGCGGCTAGGTGAGTTGTAATAAAGGCGGTGATCGCGACTTCGTTCATCGCCAAGGCAGATCCAGCGTTGAATCCGAACCACCCAAACCACAGCATGCCTGCGCCGAGCAGGGTCAGAGTGATGTTGTTTGGAACGATGGCGGCCTGGGCGCGCTTGCCGAGGACATAGCATAGAGCCAAGGCAGAAACTCCACTCGCCAAGTGGACGACGGTTCCACCAGCAAAGTCAAGAGCGCCAAGTTTGAACAGCCAACCATCGGCGTTCCAAACCCAGCATGCAATCGGGGCGTAAACAATGATCGACCAGAGGGTCATGAACACCAAGTAGCCGCTGAACTTGATTCGTTCGGCAACTGCGCCTGAGATTAGGGCCGGAGTGATGATAGCAAACTTCATCTGAAACAGCATGAAGAGGCCAGCGGGGATCGTTTGGGTTCCGTAGGGCGTGGATACGGAAATGCCCTGCCCCCACAGGTATTCCAAACTTCCGATGAGTCCATTGGAGGACTTTCCAAAGGCAAGGGAGTATCCGACGAGCACCCAAACAATGCTGACGACGCCCATCATGGCAAAGCTCAAGAGCATCGTGTTCAGAACATTCTTCTTCTGAACCATGCCTCCATAAAAGAGCGCCAATGCAGGCGTCATAAGGAGAACGAGAGCGGTGGCCACGATGAGCCAGGCGCTATCGCCTTTATCAATAACGGGTTTGGCAACATCCTGCGCCCAAGCAGGCATCGCCAATAACGACAACGAACAAACGGGGAGTAAGCGAACGACGCGCACTTCCGACCTCCAGACCAGAAAATCTTCCGCGCCGTTGCAGATTGAAAGAATCTTAACAAAGATTTGTTGAAATGCCAACTATCATTTTTGCGACAGGCCGATGACACGCCCGGGACCGGCGTATTTCAATGTGTTAAACTCTCCGAGCCTTGGATGGAAATCGATAGATGCCTTACGTAATTGCTGAACCCTGTATCGGAGTAAAAGACAAATCCTGTATGACCGTTTGTCCGGTCGACTGTATCTACGAAGGCGAAGAACAGCTTTACATCAACCCTGACGAGTGCATCGACTGCGGGCTATGCGAGCCAGAGTGCCCCGTGACCGCTATCTTTGTGGACACAGACGTGCCAGCACAGTGGCGGACCTTTATAGAGAAGAACCGCGTCGAGTCGCTGAAGATTTCTGGCTAGGCCGCTTTGGCAACCGAACTGGCCGTCGACTGAACGAGGCGAAGCCACATGGCCCTAGAGAGTCGGTCATCAAACTCGACTTGAAATCCTACGCGGTACATGCTTTGAGATTCGGCATCTGGACGACAGTAGCGAACTAGACCGGCGCACTCGAAGTAGGTCGATTGTGCCTGTACCATGAGTCGCACTCTGGCAAATCGAGGGATTTGATCTCGCACAAGAACCCCGATCCCACTTGCAGAAACATCCACCGCCTGGGCGAGGACGGACAAGTCAGATCCACTAATAGAAACCGATATCCCTTCGGCTCGGTATCGAGCCTCTTGGCCAGGAGTTGAGAAGACGGGCTCGCCGACTACGCTTAGTTGAAGCGACGCGCCTGCGGCCCGAGTAAGAATGCAGGGGAGGCCCACGTTTGCCATGTCCACGGCGGCCTCAAGGTTGAATCGGTTGCCCACTTCCACGGCGATGGAGTCCTTCAGTTCGACTTCAACTTGCTTGGAAGCAACCGACCTAATCCAACCCGAGAAGAACTTGAGGTCGGTCAACCTTTGGAGGCGGCATCTCGTTCCGCGCAAGTCTTCAATCGAGAACTCTCTCACGCGGCCTTCAAGAAATTCCGCCATACAGCGCCCTCCAATCTGCCAAATTCACAAAGCTTCAGGCCCGTCTTGAACATATCCGGTGCAATCTTCGAGCGGACAGAGTATCGAACTTCAGCCTCTAGATCGAGGCCCCGCGCCATTGACTCGATTCTCACAGAGAGTATCTCGCCCCTTTGATAGGAGACTGAAGATAGAATTCCCGCTCCTGTTTCAGACACATCGGATAGAAATGCGCTCGTCGACTCGCCAGACGGGTCCTTGACTTGAACCACCCACCCTCCAACGTTGTGCCTGACCTCTTCCGTTGGCGCTTGATACTCAAGCTGGCTGACCACTTTGAACGCAAAGTTTGCTTCCGGAACGTCGATCACACTGGACTCGGTTTCGTCCTCCAGTCTCACGTTCATCGTGCGAACCAGTTCTAGCCCATCTATGGTTTGGAAATCGGCCACAAAGCGTGCGTTCGCGTGGGAACTACTGATGTGA
>JACMJO010000500.1 GCA_014380605.1 Fimbriimonadaceae bacterium
CATCGATGGTTGGCGGTTGGACGTAGCCTTTGAACTAGGAGATCAGGCGCTTCTGGGTATCCGACAAGCCGCCCACGAAGCCAAACCCGGCAGTCTGGTGGTAGGCGAGATCAACGGCTACCCCGCCGATTGGTTCCACTGCGTGGATGGTGTCTTCAACTTTTACACCATGAATCTCGCGATTCGCATGGCCAAGGGTGAAATCAGCTCTGGTCAATTCGGTCAGATGCTCAGGGACTTGGTTCAAGATGCCGGAATTGAGAATCTGATGCGGTCTTGGCTCGTGACGGACAACCACGATACGGATCGACTAGCCAGCCTGCTCAAAGACCCCAAGCAACGGCGCATCGTTCAAGCTCTGCAGTTCACCCTTCCCGGTTCTCCAGTCGTGTACAACGGATCAGAGCTTGGCATGGAAGGCGTCGGAGACCCGGCGAATCGAGCCCCTATGCGTTGGGACCTGGTAAGCAAAACCAATGCGGACTTGAATTGGGTCGAGAAGTTGATCCGAATCCGCAAGCGACAAATTGCCCTTCGTTACGGCGACCTCCGCATCCTTTCGACCGACAAACTACTCGGATTCACACGAATCACGGATAAGGTCGCGGAAACAACCGTGGTGATCGTAAATCCAACTGACACCGTCCAAACGGAGACGACCTCGATTCGAGCCGGGAAGATCATGAGTTGGGGCGAATTGAAGGACGAACTCTCGTCGGCCAGGGTGCGAAGCGTGAACGGAGTTGTCCAGGTGAAGCTTGCTCCCCATTCCGTCATGATCCTGACTCCCGTTGTGGATCGAAGCCCGGGATACTCGCCCTATGACCGCATCAGATAAATTCAGCGATCACAGCGGTGGATAAATTGAGAAAAGGGCCGCAGATCCGAAAATCCGAAGCCCTCTCTCGCGGCCTTGTGGGCCGGTGGTTGGAACACTCCCGAGAGAGGCTCCTCGCGACTGGTGGGCCGAGGCCCACCCTTCGCGCTTTTCTGGCCTGCCTTGCGGCTTCCAGAAGACGAATCTTGCTGACCTAGGTCGACGCTCCCGCTTGTTTGCCTTGCGGCAAACCGCGCTTAACCGTCATCTGTGGCCAACTATCGCCTTGTTTGTGGTTCCTTGCGGAACCGGTTTGCATCTCGCGACCGAAGTCGTCCGACACGGTTTCCTCGATCCTTGCGGAGCGAAGACGACTGTCCCCAGCCTAGGTGGGCTCCTCCAATCTCAGACTTCTTGCGAAGGCTTCAACTCGATTCGCCATTCTGTGGCCGGCTCTCGCCGTTTGAATCCTTGCGGATTCGCTCTCTGTCCAAACTGACCTAAGTCAACTCTCGCAAAGAGTTTTGGGGGTCTTGCGACTCCCACCTTAGAGTTCTCTCGACCGAGGTCGACATTGCGCTTGGAGTTGGGCTTCTTGCGAAGCCCGTCAAGCGATCCGTCATTCGGGGCCGACTTCATTCTTCGGTGTCTCCATTGCTGGCGACATGGATATGTTAGGCCATAGGCGGTTCATTCGGTAGTAGTTGTGGACAAGTCATCCCGTTTTGTGGAAAAGTTTTTGGACCTTGAATCTGGCGATTTTTCAAGAGATCTGACTCATTTGGCCCAATCAAGAGGCAGTGTGGAAAAGGCGGCCTGTATGGGGAAAAGTGGACATCTATCCCCATACAACCCCTCGATTACTCCACCACGCGTTTGAGATTGAAGGCGGTGGTTGGCCCCTTCTTGCCGTTCACGAATCCCGTCCAATCGCTCTGAATTTGGTCTTTACCTTTGAGCATGATCTTGGCGGTGTGGATATGCATGTCCTTCGGCTTCATATTCGTTCCTCGAATGAAATCGAAGAAGAGAACCTTGCTGTCCTTCCCCGGCTTGTACTTCATGGTTGGCTGGTTGCCAGCGGCACAGTAGTGCGTCATCAGCAAGTCCTTCCCATCCATATGGTAAACGCTCACCATCTCATGGGCATCGCCGGGAAACTGGGTCTCAATCAACGTATTTCCTGCACCGGATACCTTATAGTGCACCTTCATAGATTCGCCCGCCGGTCCCTTCATTTCCCAGGTTCCAGCCAACTTCTTCAGTTGCTCAAAAGCCTGCTTAGGAGAGGGACCTTGGCCGAAAGCGGAAACCACCGCCAAGAATGCGGCGCCCACAAATACAATCTTCTTCATCATCGTTACCTCTGTTCAATTTTACGAAACAAACGTCTACGTGTCAAGAGCGATATCAGCTTTTCTGGCTATCGACGCCCATTGCGCCGGGAGGGCTAAGAACGTCGATAAAATGGGTGTCGGCCAGAGCATCCACGCCATGCCAAATCAATGATGGCAAATGCAGAACCTCCCCGCCACGCATCTCCAACTGGTACTGGGCAGGATCGCCATCGGCGCCAATGGTCCAGCGGACATGGCCGGTTACGAGAATCGCCATTTGCTCGCTGACGTGCTGATGCAACGCCACATGGCAACCTTCTGTCAGCCGAACGTTCGCGAGGAGAATCTGTTCTCCCTGAATCTTACGGCGGGTCAATAGAGCGATCGGACTGTCTTCTTCGACGTCGGTCCAACAGTAGGCCTTAGCATCCATACCTTAGCCTACCACCGGTGACTAGCCAGTCTGATTCCGGCTCCCCATCCCCTTTTCCAAAGGGGCGAGGGGGTTGGGGGATGGGGGTTCGCCGAGTGCTTTCGCACCACCGACACACAAAAAAATTCCAGGGCTAAAATGGCGGGGTGATCGCCGACGAATCGCCGCCTCAGCCGTCCAACGCATGGAAGTCGCTCATTGGAGTTGGAGTCTTCATCCTCGTATACCTGCTCACAAGTTCCCTGGACCACAAGCAACGAGCGGTCGCCGCTACCTTCGCCGCCGCCGTCGTCTTGTGGATCACTGAAGCGATCCCGTTAGCCATGACGGCGCTCCTCAGTACGGTCGCTTTGGTGGTTACAGGGGCGCTGAAGAGCAAGCAAGCCTTTGGAGCCTACGGCGATCAGATTATCCTCCTGTTTGTCGGCAGTTTCATCCTCGCCAAGGCAATGGAGGATTCCGGTCTGGATCGACGCTTGGCGCTCTGGCTCCTCAGCAAACCCTGGGCGACGAGGACCGCTTCCTCGACCTTGCTCGCGGTCGGTTCGATCGCATGTTTCATCAGCCTGTTCGTTAGCAATACGGCAACCACGGTTATGCTCCTACCGATCGGAGTCACGCTGTTGAAGTCCTTTGGAAAACTTCAGCGCGGGTCTCCCATGGGTAACAGCTTTCTCTTGATGCTGACGTGGGGTTCGAGCATTGCCGTCGGTACCATCATCGGCACCGCTCCGGGC
>JACMJO010000501.1 GCA_014380605.1 Fimbriimonadaceae bacterium
TCGACCGCAAGGGAACGGGCGAAGGCGCAACCTACGCAGCTACAGTCAAAAACGTAGGCAACGGCCCCGCCCAGCCCTTCACCGCGCAATGGTCGGTGAATGAAAGGCCAGGATCGAAGTTTGGCCTCGCCAAAGGCCTCGCCCAGGGCGAAGAAACGGTCATCGAGTTCTCGAAGTCCTACCGGCCCAACGCAACGGACCACCGAGTTCAGACCGTTATGTTGAGGCTCTATCCGGGAACCCCCGAGCCAGACGCCAACAACGATGCCCTGGAAATCCACGAGGACGCCATCCCCATCGCGATGACGGGAGCCAAGATCAGCGCCGATCCCATCCAGGCCACGATCCGTCGGCTAAACGACGTCTATTTTGCCCAGAGCCGATTCTCCTTCGCGACGGAAGGAGTGTTGGAAAGGGTGAGATTGGTCCCCAACCAAGATGCGGGCCAAATGGTGATTGATCTCGCCGGAAACCAAGGCGAATCGGGACTCATCCAAAAGATCCTCACGTCCTTGACCGGATTGTCGCCAAGCCAGAAAAGTCCGACCATCACCTTGGACGAACAAGACATTCCCTACGGCGACCCTTACTCGGGAGCGAGCGGGTTCGGAGACACCCGATACGAAGGCCTGATCCCACCCGGGATTCCGATGCTTTACGTCCCCGTGGCCTCGCCCCTGTTCGACAACTTACCCATCGAACCGACCGACCTATTGAGCGGAACCGAAGTTGCCGCCATTAACGTCGCGCTCGGCAAGAAAGGTCAGATGCGCGAAGGAATCCTGTGGGATCTTCCCGCCACCGTGATCCTGAGAGCAACCGATATGACCGGCAAGCCATTGGACGGCGCCGAACTCGCGTTCTACCAAGTCGACGGCGGCAAGATTCCCGATTCGCCAACCCAGACCATTCTCACCAAGAATGGCGGCACGGTGATTCTGGAAAATCTGGAAGTTACCGCCCTACCCGGCGAGCGAGACCTCTTGCACACGCTCAAGAGAAACCCCTTTGGAAATCTCAGGGCCGACGGCTCAAACGGAACCATTTTGATCCGAGCCCAGGTTAACGGCGAAATCGAGTGGGGTTGGCTTAAGGCCTGGCAGCTCGCCGATACGTTCCACCGAGGCAATAAGGCCGCGGCGATCATCGACGTGCGATTTAACGCGCCAAGTGGCCCCATCGACCGAACTGCCAATCTCGCCAAAGGCAAGCTTATTTCCGACAAGGCTCTGAGCCTTCCTGCTCAGTTAGCCCCACTTGTCGATGACAATCCTGCTACGGAGGTAGGCATCGGCGCTCTACCAGGTGACTGGGTTGAGATAGATCTGGGCCGAGACCGGCCGATCGGCGAAGTTCAACTCCTCGTCAAGGATGGATCGATGCCCGCAAGGTTCGATATACAGGCTTACTCAACTGGGCAAGCCGCTCCAGAATCCGACGCTTGGGTGAAGGATTTGAACTTCGCTTGGACAAAAGCGAATCGAGGCAAGAAGGACGGCTCGATCGCGTATCGTGGACCAATGGCGAGATGCCGGTTCATCCGAATCGTCAATCGATCAGGAGGCGCGGCAAAGCTGGCCGAGATTCGGGTGTTTGCCCTGAAAGCCGAGTGAAGAGGATTTACACAATCGGGAAGCTGGCGATCGTCGGTTTGGCAATAGGGATTTCTCAAATGGACTTGAACGCAAGCCAACCGCCCGCCGTCGAGCAAGATCGCGTCAAAGCTGCATACGAAGAGGCGGGTCCGAGGGTTCGGGAGTTGGTGCAGGATGCAGGCTTGGTCTATCCCGCCAAGCGCATCTTCATTCGAGCCTTTAAGGCGGAGAATGAATTGGAGATTTGGGGATCGAATAGCGGCGAAAAGCCAATGAAATTGATCCACACATACAAGATCGCGCGGGCATCAGGGACTTTGGGGCCTAAGCGTCGGCAGGGCGATCTCCAGGTTCCCGAAGGCTTCTACCATGTGGACCGCTTCAACCCGAAGAGCCTGTTTCACCTCTCGCTGGGCCTGAACTATCCCAACACGAGCGACCGAATCCTGTCCGACAAGGAAAAGCCGGGTGCAGACATTTTTATCCACGGCAACCAAGTCAGCATCGGTTGCATGGCGATGACGGATGAGAAGATCAAGGAGATTTATCTCATGGCTCTGGGTGCCCGGGATCAGGGCCAAACCAAGATCCCCGTTCACATCTTCCCCTTCCGCATGACGACCGGAACCATGGCCAAATACGGCCAGTCCTATGCCGACGATCCAATCATGATCGCCTTCTGGTCAGACCTCAAACCGATTTACGACAAGTTCCAGAAGTCAAAAAGGGTTCCTCAAGTCAAAGTCGATGCCAAGGGCCGCTATCGGCTAGCAAGCAAATAGGCTCTCAACCTGACGAAATCCTCGACGGCGGCAAAACAAAGTGAAAAAGAACTGGCAAACCGGCTCCTTCCCAAGCAAAATACAGTGAGACATCGCAAGCAAGGACAAGGGAGACCGAGCAAAACATGAAAGCCGTGGTAATGGCCGGAGGAGAGGGCTCAAGGCTACGACCGATTACGTCGAATCGCCCGAAGCCGCTTGTACCGATCTGCAACGCTCCGATCATGGAGCACATCTTGACGCTTCTCAAGCGATACGAGATCACCGAAGTTGTCTCCACACTCCACTACCTTGCCGATGAGATTCAGGGCTACTTTGGGGATGGCTCGGACTTCGGGGTCCAGATGGACTACTCCATCGAAGACACGCCGCTTGGTACCGCCGGAAGCGTTAAGAAGGCGGAGAATTTGCTCAGGAGCACCGAGCCGTTCCTAATCGTCTCCGGTGATGCCTTAACGGATTGCAATCTCGCCAAGGCGATTGAGTTCCATAAGTCCAAGGGAAGCCTTGCCACCTTGATTCTCTACCGAGTTCCTACGCCATTGGACTTTGGGGTCGTGATCACGGACGACGATGGGCGAGTAGTCCGGTTTCTTGAGAAGCCGGGCTGGTCGGAAGTGTTCAGCGATACCGTGAACACCGGCATGTACATCCTGGAGCCTGAAATCTTCGACTACATGGAGCAGGGCAAGAACTACGACTGGAGCGGCGACATTTTCCCCAGGCTCCTAGAAGAGGGCAAGCCGATGTTCGGGTACGTGATGGAGGAGTATTGGTGCGACGTAGGATCGATCATCCAGTATCGAGAAGCTCAGGAGCACTTGATGTCAGGGCGGGTGGACTTACCCATCAATTGCGAATCGCACTCGAACAACACCTACATCGGCTCGAATTCCTCCGTCGATGAAACCGCATCGATCGTTCCGCCGGTGGTGATCGGGCGGAACTGCAAGATCAAGCGCGGGGCACGGATCGGTCCTTATACAGTTCTCGGCGATAACACGCTGGTCGAAGAGGAGGCTACGGTTGAGAGGTCGGTGGTTTGGGATAGCGCCTATATCGGGGCGGCGGTAAGTGTCCGGTCTGCGGTGGTCGGCTCTCGAGTCACGATTAAGCGCGACTGCATTATTTCGGAGGATGCGGTAGTCGGAGATCGGTGTCTCATCGACGTTGGATGTACGGTCCGACCAAGGATCAAGCTCTGGCCCGACAAGATTATAGAGCGTGGTTCTACAGTCACCATGTCCCTGGTTTGGGGCAATAAATGGCGAGGCAATCTGTTTCGGGAACTCGGGGTAGCGGGCCTAAGCAACATCGAGATCACGCCCGACTTTGCCTGCCGCTTAGGCGCGGCATACGGCTCCTGTCTAAGCCCTCGAAGCCGGATCGTGACTTCACGAGACAGCACGCGAAGCTCGCGCATGATCAAGCGGGCGATCATCGCATCCCTGCTGAGTGTCGGATGCGACATCTTGGACCTAAGGTCGGCGGCGCTACCCGTCGCGAGGCATTTCATTCGGACCAGCGGTGCATCGGGGGCGGTAAATGTGAGGAAGCTTCCCGGGAATTCTCGGGTCACGCTCGTGGAACTCCTTGATCGGAACGGCGGCTATCTGTCTAGGAGCATGGAACGAAAGGTGGAAACCGCCTTCTTCCGAGAGGATTACAAGCGGATCGACTCCGAGGATTTGGGCGTTATCGAGTATGCGAGCCTGGCCGTTGAAGGCTATCAGACCGATTTCTTTCGGTTGATCGGACAACCCTCCGCCAGGCGCAAGCTCCGGGTCGTCTGCGACTACGGTTTTTCTTCACTTGCGACCTTTTATCCGGCAATGCTAGCCCAGCTTGGGGTCGAATCGATTTCTCTCAATGGATTCAACGACGCCAAGAAGGCGCCCCGAACAAACGAGGAGATTAGCACTCACGTTGAGAATTTGAAATCGGTCGTCGGCAACCTTGGCTACGACATAGGCGTGCTGTTTACGGAGGAAGGCGAGAGGCTTGCGGTCGTCGACGAACGGGGCGAAGTGCTGGTGGGCAATAACCTGTTGGCGGCCCTCTCGGTTTTGGTGGCCCAAACCCATCCAGAAGCGACGATCGCCATGAGTATCACCGCGCCCACGCTTCTGGAGGAGGCTTTGCGCAAGACTGGGGTTGGTATCCTTCGCACCAAATCCGA
>JACMJO010000502.1 GCA_014380605.1 Fimbriimonadaceae bacterium
CCAAGCGCTAGTTGGTAGAGTTATGTGCGTGGCAAGCATCGCTGATCGAGAAATCGCTCTAACTCGCACGTTCAACGCTCCCCGCGAGCTGGTATTTCGGGCCTGGACAGAGCCGCAACACTTGATGAAGTGGCTCTGTCCGAAAGACTTTGTTGTGACCTTTGTCGACGTAGACCTCCGGGTTGGCGGCGTATGGCGGTCGGGAATGAGGTCACCGGAAGGCATCGACTACGTGATGCGAGGAACCTACCGAGAATTAGTGCCGCCGGATCGACTTGTCTTCACACACTCATGGGAAGATGACAAGGAAGCCGGGCATGAGCCCGGCCTCGAAACATTGATCTCAATAACCCTAAGCGAATTCGATGGCATAACGACAATGACCTTCCATGTCGACGGTCTGACTTCGGATGAATCCCGAGATGGGCAGAAGCAAGGCTGGAGCGAGGCGTTTGATAACCTCAACCGAAGCCTTCAGGATCTCCAATGAAGTTTCAAGCAACTATTCTCCAAAGCGGCAAGACTGCCACCGGAATCGTAGTCCCTCCCGAAGTAATGGCCGCCCTGGGGTCGAGCAAGAAGCCTGCAGTCAAAGTCACATTCGCGGGCCATACCTACCGCACGACGGTTGCGGTGATGGGTGGAGATTTCATGATCCCCGTCAGCGCCGAGATTCGCGGGATCACAGGGGTTTCTGGAGGCGATGCAGTCGAAGTGGAGATCGTACTGGACACCGAACCTCGGGAGATCGCAGTACCGTCTGACTTTGCCGATGCGCTTGACAAAGAGCCAGAAGCGAAGGAGTTCTTTGAGAAGCTGTCGTACAGCAACAAGCGTCGCTTCGTGCTCTCTATCGAAGATGCCAAAACCCCTGAGACCCGCCAGCGACGCATCGAGAAGTCGGTGAGCGCGCTTAAGGAAGGGAAGACGCAGTAAAGAGGCAACTCTTGGCGCATGACGTTCGTACAACGTCCATGCGCTCGATTGTTTCTGCCTTACTCCTGATTAGTGCCGGTTCCGCGCTGGGCCACTCTGGATTTTCTGCGGACGATGCCGTCCGCTATGCGCAGTTGCGGGACACCGCCGCGAAATCGCAACTCTCATCGCCGGAAGGGAAGTCTTCCCTCGAAGCGGCGGTCCAGATCTACGGCCAGGACGGCGACCTTTGGTGGCGACTAGCCCAAGCGCGCCTATTCGCAAAGGAGTATGACTCCGCCATCCAGGCCTATCAAAAAGCCCTTGAGCTCGGGGCATTTGGAAACAAGTTCAAGGCGGGAGCCCAGTACGACATCGCCTGTGCTTACTCGCTTAAGGGCGACAAGGACAGGGCGTTTGAGTGGCTTCGGAAATCCATGGACTCCGGCTGGCGCGACCTCCAACATCTTCGAACCGACTCCGACCTCGGCAACCTTCACGAGGACAAACGCTGGGAAGAGCTTGCCGCGACCAAGGATATTGCCGGGATGTCCAGAGACGAGGCCTGGCGGTACGACCTTTGGCTCCTGAATCGAGAAGTGAGCCGCATCCACCTCAACCCATACACCCGATTTTCCAAGTCCGAACAGGAAGCGTGGGTCAAGAACCTTCACGACGCCATTCCCAAAATGGACGACGATGAGATCAAGGTCGCATTCATGAAGTACACGCGCCGGATGGGCGACGGACATACTGGGATTCGGCCCGCCCAGGCCCAAGCCTTCCCATCGTTGCCTCTCCAGCTTTATTGGTTCGAAGAGGGGATTCACGTCGTCTCTGCCGATCCGAAGATGAAAGACCTTTTGGGAGCCAAGGTTCTTCGCGTATAAGGCAAGCCAGTTGAGGAAGTCGTTACGAAGATCGACGAAGTGGTCCAGCAGGACAACTCGCAGGGTCTACGGGCGATCGCTCCCCGCTACTTGACGATTCCCGGGTTGCTCCACGGTCTCGGCGTTATGCAAAAAGGAACCTCGATCGATCTCACTGTGCGCGATGTCCAAGGGAAGGAACGGACGGTTATCGTTGAAGGCATGCCAAACCCCGACCAGAAGGGTTGGGTGTCCTTGAGGGATACGTCAGAAGCCGCATCCCCTGCGTATCTCAAGTTCCGAGACAAGCCGTACTGGTTTGAGTACCTGCCTGCGACGAAAGCCGTCTACTTTCAATACAACGCCGTTCGAAACGACCCTCAAGAAGACACCGAAAAGTTCACTCAACGACTCCTCGATTTCATCGATAAGAGCGACGTCGAGCGACTGATCGTAGACGTACGTTGGAACGGCGGCGGCAACAGTTTCCTCAATCAACCAATTGTCAACGGGATCATCGGTTGCCGAAAGGTCAACAAGCGGGGCTCGCTGTTTGTCATTACGGGACGTCAGATGTTCTCCGCCGCCCAGAACTTCACGACCGACTTGGAGCGAGCTCTCGATCCGATCTTCGTCGGCGAGCCAACCGGCTCTTCTCCCAACTTTGTCGGCGAGTCGGTTCGGTTTGCCCTGCCTTACAGCAAGATGGAGGGTTCGATCTCGGACCTCTATTGGCAACGGTCCTGGCCTATGGACCACCGCAACTGGATCGCCCCAGATCTTCCCGCCGCACCGTCTGTCGAGCTGTTCAAGGTCAATCGCGACCCCGCGATGGAGGCGATTCTGGCCTACATCAAACGTTAACGGGCACTCCGAGCTCGCGCCAAAAATCGCCAAACAAAAGGACGCGGACTGATCTAAATCCGTGTCCTTAGCATGGCAAACTATTGCCCGAACCTCGCATGAAAACTTTTTACCAAGTGCTCGCCAATGCGTTGGCGGCGTCGCTCACCAACATGTTTGTGTGGTTCGCCGTGACGTTTTGGGTCTACCTTGAGACCAAGTCTGTCTTAGCAACCTCAGTGATGGCTGGTATCTACTTAGCGACCGTCGCCATCTCGGGGCTCTTCCTGGGCTCGATCGTGGATCACAACCCAAAGAAGCGGGCGATGATGGG
>JACMJO010000503.1 GCA_014380605.1 Fimbriimonadaceae bacterium
GGCTTTCTGCCATGCAAATACTCTGCATCGAACTCGCGCTCTTCGCCAGAATCGGATTCGTTCTCGTTGCCCGAAAGGAAAAGGCGGTGGCTTTGCGATGATCTGTCCCGCCTGCAAGGACGACTCCGGCGGAAAACTTGCCTATTGCCCCAAATGCGGCACACCGTTGTTGCCAGCCGACGACGCCAGGCTCCAACGAACTTTGTGGACCATAGTGCTGGGCATCGGAGCGGTCGCGTTCCTTGTCGGCTCGTTTGGAGCCTGCCTTTCCGCCAGTTCAATGTCAAATGAAGATTCGTTCAGTGTTCTCATATTGTCAGCCATCCTTGGAATCGCCTCGCTTGGCTGCTTAGTCCTTTCAATAACGGTCAGCAGAAAATAATGAGTTCCATTCCACCCCCCGTCCAAGACCGAGGAAGCCAATGCCCAAACTGCGGCTCTTTCCGCCCAGCCGGCCAGGTGTATTGCGCCAATTGTGGCTATGGCCGGCCAACCCACGCACAAGCATCCTCCAACACCGCCCAGATTGTGTGGATCGTCTTGTTCATCCTCATTGGCCTTCCGGCCGGGTGCCTGGGAGGGTGCTTCTTGGTCCTCGGTGGAGGTTTTGGCGGCACCGACGTTTCCTTCTGGCTCCTGACGATGGGCTCACTGGTCGTATTCCTCGGACTCCTGGTGATGCTGATCCTTTCCTTCAGGAAGCGAAAATGACCGCCTCCGAGCCAACCCAGGGCGAGAAACTCGAGAAGATTGCGTTCCAATTCTGCAAGATCGCGACCGTCGCTTTTCTTTGTGGCCGATTCACGCTCCCGATCGCCTCGACCCTCGCAGCTGGCCTCTATTTAGCCGCCCATATTCAAGGGAAGCGTGACACGCGGTGCATCCTGCGCTATCCTTTGTTGATCGGGGCGTTTTGGGGTGTGGTGGCGACGATTGCATGGGCCATCACGATCAACCCAAGCGTACTTCGATTCATCGGGATAGGGAATTAGCGAATGGAACTCGGCTCAGTTGAACCAGGGGGGCGCAAAGGCGTAGCCCTCCACACCAAGATTTTGATCGGCCTTGTATTAGGAGCCATCTTCGGCCTGCTCGCCAAAAAGCTCGTGCTTGATGGAGTGCTTGCAGAGTCGAAGCTGGCTACGGCCATCGATTGGGCAAGTGCAGCGGGCGAGATATTCCTCAATTTGATCTTCATGGTCGTCGTACCGCTGTTGTTTTCGGCCTTGGTGCTGGGTGTTTCTGAACTTGGCGACGTGCGGAAAATTGGTCGGATCGGCGTCAGATCGTTGGTAATGACGGTCATCCTCAGCTCGATCGCGGCCCTGATTGGTGTCGGAGCGATCAACCTGGTCGATCCCTCAAAGTCGATTTCTGCTGAAAAGAAACTAGAACTGACTCAGCAATACAACAATGAGCTCAAGTCCACGCCGGACCCCGTTCAAGAGAAAGACAAAGCCGCCCTCGGTTTGGTCCCCAAAAACCCCCTTCGCGACGCAATAGCGGCGTTTAGCGGGGGCATTCTGCCGTTTATGGTGTTCTGTCTCATCTTTGGCATCGCTGTCGCCTCCGTGG
Source organism: Fimbriimonadaceae bacterium (assembly GCA_014380605.1). Classification (GTDB taxonomy): domain Bacteria; phylum Armatimonadota; class Fimbriimonadia; order Fimbriimonadales; family Fimbriimonadaceae; genus 55-13. The sequence continues at coordinate 1,576 of JACMJO010000503.1, forward strand.
AAGCAGAGAAGACGCTTCCTCTCAAGGGGGTGTTAGAAGGGCTCTTTGCCGTCTCACTAAAGGTAATCGACTTCGCCATGAAGTTTGCTCCGATCGGCGTTTTTGGCCTTGTGTTTGCTGCGGGGGCGAAGCTGGGCATTGAGCTCTTCATAACTCTCGGCGGCTATGTTTTGGTGGTCCTTGTAGCCTTGGCCGTGCACCAGTTTGTGACCTACTCGCTGGTGATCAAGTACGTCGCCAAGCGCAATCCCCTTGAATTCTTTCGGCAGATGCGGACGGTCATGGCAACCGCTTTCGCAACCAGCTCCAGCAATGCGACCCTGCCCACCGCCATCAAAGCGGCAGAAGAAGACTTGGGCATTCCTCGCCGCATCGGCAACTTTGTGCTGACGGTAGGCGCAACCGCCAACCAGAACGGGACCGCGCTTTTTGAAGGAATCACCATCATCTTCCTTTGCCGAATCTTTGGCGTCGACTTGTCGATTGGCCAACAGTTCTTGGTCATGGGCTTGGCGATTGTTGGGGGCATCGGCACCGCCGGCGTTCCCAGTGGTTCGTTGCCAATGATTGCCGGAGTAGTGGCATCGCTGGGCGGACCCGCGGGCGCCGTCGGGCTGATTGTCGGCATCGACCGAATCATGGACATGAGCCGAACAGTGCTCAATGTCACCGGAGACATGACCATCGCGGCCTGCGTCCAAGCCATGGAAAAGGAAGGCGATCTCGAGCCAGTCCCGGCGTGATCCCATGTTAGCCCTCTGTCTAGCCGCTACGCTCCAGGTCTTCAGCGCTGACGTTCTGAAGGCCAGAGGCTTTGAGGTCTTGGAACAGATCAGACGAGAGTATTACTTGCCCAAGTCGAAGCTCTATGCCGAGGACATCACGGCGGACGGCAAGAAGTCGGGGCCGTGCTTCAACTGGGGCACGGGAGTCTTGCTGTCGGCCCTCAACTCGGCGGCTAAGTTGGATGCCAGATACAAGCCCTGGCTCCGAGAGTATGCCGATGCCAGCCGAGTCTATTGGAACGACAAGGGTCCCGTGCCTGGTTACGACGTTTTGCCGGGGCCGAAGCCGGTGGATCGGTATTACGACGACAACGCCTGGATGGTGTTGGCTTTGGTCGAGACCTACGAAATTCTTGGAGATCAGAAGTATCTCGATTGGGCCGAAGAATCGCTGAAGTATGTCCTTAGCGGCTGGGACGAGAAGCTGGGCGGCGGCATCTATTGGCGCGAGAGCGACAAGAAGTCGAAGAACACCTGTAGCAATGCTCCCAGTGCGGCTGCATGCTACGCCGTCAGCCAATACACTAAAGGCGACTACAGCGCATGGGGCTGGCGCATCCTGGTCTGGCAAGAGAAACTCGAGGATCCCAAAGACGGCCTCTACTGGGACAACATCGATTTGTCCGGGAAGATCGAGAAGACAAAGTGGTCTTACAACACCGGCCTGGTTTTTCGCGCAAGTGCAATGGCTGAAGCGCATTTCACAAAGGAGGGCGGCCGCGCCTCTGATTGGCGCGTGAGCCCGAAGCGTGCAATCGCCCATTGGTTCGATCCAACGACGGGTGCGGTCAAGGACGGCGGCAGGTTCGCCCATTTGCTGTTCGAAGGTCTGCTGATCCATAGTCCCTCGGACGATCTCAAGGCGAAGATTCGACGAGCTCTCGACTACTCCTACAGCAACGCCCGCAACTCCGCGGGACGCTATGCCGATCGCTGGGATCGACCCTTTAATCCCAACCAGAAGAAGTTCGCCCTCATCGACCAAGCTTCCGTTGCCCGAGCCTTCTTGTTTGCGGCTGGTCGGTGAACTTGTACCAAGCAATTGTCCCAGGAGTCGCGCTTTTTCTCGACGGATTTTGAACCTGGTCGCGACCGATTTGCGACCGAATTCGAATCTGGTTATGACCGGTTTCTTAGGTTCAGTAGAGGCAGGTTTTTCTGTATCGTTTTTTAGTGTGGTTTGATATTTGTGTTGTTTGGAAGTGAATCTGGACAAGTTGAAAGTCTAGAGTTGAGAGTTGAGAGCGGGGGAGTTCGCCTTCTATACTTGTCCCTGGACTTTGACCTCTCAACTCTCAACTTTCCCCCTTACCTACAAGGTTTTGAAACGCGGTTTTGGCAACCATCAATCTTGTAAATCGGGACCAAAGTCGTGGGACATAGCCGAAACGCGCTTGCCTTGCCCTCATGCCTGAACTTTGAACGAATGGTGGGATTTGTCACACTACTCATTGAGGCATGCCATGAGAAAAGAAACTCCTTTACTATTCGCCGCGCTTGCGGTTGTGTGTTCCTACGGATGTTCGCGAGTGGAGGCGCAGGCGGTGAAGACGGCTCCGGCGGACCCCAGTCGGGGGCCGATTGACCTCGTTGTCTATTCGGGAGATTTCGCGATGGTTCGTGAGACTCGGAAGGTCGACCTAGAGGCGGGTCGCGCGAGGATTGGGCTCCAGGGCGTCAGCAAGTCGCTGGATCAGAACTCGGTGCTGTTCAACTGGGCCATCGACCAAGGACGCCAAGGTGGTTTCAAGCACCTACGACCTCGGGATGAGCAGTAGCGGGCACCTGTTGACCCGGTTCTTGGGCAAAGAGGTCGAGCTGGTCTATCACGGAATGGACGGCAAGGCGGGCGAGCGGGTCAAGGGCACCTTGGAGGTCGCGGAGCCGGGGAACATCGTGGTGAAGGCGGAAGGAAAGTATATCGTGAACCCGAACGCGACGATCGAAGCGCCGACGAACGCGGGGATCGTGACGATTCCGCAACTCTCGGCGGAGGTGGAAAGCAAGTCTGGCGGTCCGACGGACTTGGCGGTGACCTATATGACGGGCGGCCTTTCTTGGAACGCTGACTATACGGCAACTCTGACGCCCGAGTCGGAGAACATGAACCTAGAGTGTTGGGCAACCGTGACGAATAAGACGGGAACGGATTTCCCGGACGCGCAGATCAGTTTTGTGGCGGGCTCGCCAAATCGGGCGGTGAGGGTATCACGAGGTGAATCTTTGGCTTATGAGTATAGAAGCGCAGCTAAGGCGAAGTCGGATCAGTCTGGATTCTCTTTTGGCCAGTCAAGTGACTATGGCCTGAAGGCCCAAGCCATGGGCGAACTCTACGCCTACCCCTACAAGTCAACCGCCACCATTCAGCAGGATCAGATGAACCGGGTACGGATGATGGGGAGCGAGACGGTGCAGGTGATGCGTGTATACAGCGTCGCCCTGCCTGGCATCTCTCGCGATTATGTCGAGTTCAACTCCAATCCCGACCATCGAATCTCGGCGACGATGGGGATTAACTTCGCGAACCTGGAGAAATCCGGGTTAGGGAAACCTATGCCGGCGGGAGCGATCCGCGTCTATGAGCCGGACAAGGAGGGAGCGGTGCGATACATCGGCGCGGCAACCCTGGGCGATACTCCCAAAGATGCGCGGGTCAGCCTTACTCTGACGGACGTGTTCGACGTCTACGCTCGAGCGCGGCAGGTCTCGGCCAAGAAGATCGACCGGCGACGAACCTCGCGAGAGGTCGAGGTGAAGCTGAGCAATGAGAAGTCGAGGCCCGTGGAGCTTCGGCTGGTGCAGAACTTTGGGAACGTCTGGAAGGTGGTTTCCGAGTCGAGCAAGAGCCAAAAGCTCAATGCGTGGTCGAACCAGTGGAAGGTGACCATCCCGGCCGGCGGGGAAGCGAAGCTGAGGTACACGGTCGTGCTGGGCGGGTGACGAGCGAAGAAAGCAAACGAGCTCGTAGGTTGGCGGTTGCGTCAATGCTACTCGGACCAATGACCACCGTCGGTGCGCTGGCCGTATTTTTCGGGGGTTCCGAGCGTGATCCGCCCTGGATGTGGGGCCTCTTCTTTATCGCATTCTATGGCGGTATTTTGGCTGGAATTGTCGGCCTCATCGCCTACATAGTTTTGGCGGTGAATCGGGTCGACTAGGCAAGGCTTATGGCTTCGGAGGCATTGGGTTAGTCGGCAGGGTCGAGTACAACGTTGTTCGTGCTTACGGGTCAGACGCAACCCCTTCGAGGTAGGGACTGCTGATACGTCCCCCAAGTAGCTCGGAGACTCGTCCCGATCTTCGATTGCCCTTCGGCAGGATCTTCGACAACCTTGGGGCTTCGCTGACTAAATCCCGTTGGGATAGCGAAAGGTTGGGAGTTCCGCGTTGAGTGTCTTAGAGTCGCATTTCCAGTCCTGCGTCAGCCATGTGTGTTATTAGATCGGCGATCCGGTAGACGCCGTTGTGAACGAAGCCTAGCGAGGAGGACGGCATATGTCTTGCCCTGGCCGAACTCCTCCGTCGACAGATCACAGATTCCAATCAGTTTTGCGTCAAATGTTCCAGATGGCAAAACTAAAGGCGATCCTATTCAACTGCACACTCAAACCCAAGAGCGAACCTTCAAGCACCCAGGCAATGCTTCAAAAGGTGATCGCAGTACTGCGGGAGAACGACGTCGTCTGCACGGTGATCCACGCATGCGACGAGAACATCCTTTTTGGGGTGGAGTCGGACATGGGGAAGGGCGATGCTTGGCCCGCTATCCGCAAGAAGATCCTCGCCTCCGACATCCTCGTCATCGGGACTCCAATCTGGTATGGCCAACGCAGTTCGGTCTGCCAAATGGTTCTGGAGAGGATCGACGCAATGCTCTACGAGACCAACGCAAAGGGTCAACTTCCGCTGTACAACAAGGTCGCTGGGGTGTGCGTGACCGGCAATGAAGACGGCGCCCAGCATGTCGGCTCAACCATCCTTTACAACCTCATGCAGACTGGCGCAACGATCCCGGCCAATTCGGAGGTCTACTGGGTCGGGTTGGCGGGCGGAAGAGATGATTTCAAGGACGTAGCGTTGGATGACGGGTACGTTGCCGGGCTGGTCGAGACTATGGGCAACAACCTCGTCATCATGGCTTGCCTTCTTAAAGCCCACCCCTATCCGGTGAAGGGGAACAAAGCCTGAATTATGCTAGCGTCGCATTTCAAGACCGGCGTCGGCCATATGGGTCTTTAGGTCGGCGATTCGGTAGACACCGTCGTGGACGATGCTGGCGAGGAGGACGGCGTCGGCTTTGCCCGTGGTCACCGCATCCACCAGGTGCTCGGGTTTGCCAGCACCGCCGCTGGCGATCACGGGAACGCTGACGGCTTCGCTGACCGTTTTCGTCAGCTCCAAATCGTATCCGGCGAGGGTGCCGTCGCCGTCCATGCTTGTCAGCAGAATCTCTCCAGCGCCGAGCGACACGGCTTGTTGAGCCCACGCGATCGCATCGAGGCCGGTCGGGTTGCGGCCGCCGTGGGTATACACCAGCCACTGGCCGAGCAAATCCTGCCGAGCGTCGATCGCAA
>JACMJO010000504.1 GCA_014380605.1 Fimbriimonadaceae bacterium
GATTGGTCTACAAGAGCTGGCTTGTAGTTCTTGACGGGATCGTTGTCTAACTCCTCAAGAATCTTCGCTGCTTCCATCTCAAGTTCCGTTTGAGGTCCTTCGGCAGGCGGCCTTTCCACTTCGATGAACTGCCCCGTGCGAGGGTCCATCACCATTTCGGTTTGCGGCGCTGTGGACACTGCTTCGGCTGATGCAGCCGACTCGCCAGCCTTAGCGGCATCTGCTTCACTGATTACTTGATTCCAGTTGAATCCGTTCGACATTCCATTCTCCTAAAAGCTGAGTTGGGCCGCGGTAATCTCTGCGATCCCGTCCTCCACAATCGTTGCGGCCTGGTCGACCGGTAGTTGAAGCATCGGAAATGTCCATAGAGGCACTTCCGCGTCGTCGACCTTTCGGCCCTGCTTGGCAAGCTTCGCGATTCCGCTTGCGAGAGCCGTCGAGGCCCGTTCTAGCTTGAATCCTTCTTCTGGCTTGGGCGGGTTCACATATTGCAGACCCAACGCAAGCGATTCTGGGAAGCCCCACTTAAGAGAGGCGCCAACAGCGACCTCGACGTGGTCGCATCCAAAAATCTGTCGCTCGGCTTCGCAGATCGACATGCCGCCTTCGATGAAGTGGGAGCACTCGGTATAGCTTCCCTCCCCAAATCGATCCAGCAGAGTTCGTCCAAGATAGTGGAGCAATCCACAGGTGTAGGCCTCATCGGCCGACAGCTTGGGCACGAGTTTGGCCAGCCATTTCGCGCAAACGGCAGAGTCTACGGAATGTCGCCACCACATGCGGCGTCGAAGCGACTCTTCGTCGTTCTTGCCAACGAACATGTCGAACGCGCCTGCGGTCATCGCAAGGTTTCGCACGCTCTTGTATCCCAAAAACATCAGGGCCTCTTTGATCGAGGTCACCCGCTTTGGCAATCCGAAATAGGATGAGTTCGCAAGGGTAAGGATTTTGGAGCTAAAACCAGGATCGATGGTGATCGCTCGCTCCATCTCTGCGGCCGGAGAGTCGCAATCACCCGTAACCTCGAGCACCTTGAAAACGACATGCGGCAGAACGGCAAGGTTATCGACCTTTTCTAAGACAACACCTAGACCATGATTAGATTCCGGCTGTGGTAACGCAGACATCTCTTAATATTCCCTCCTTGGATATTCGGCACTTTTACGCGTAAAGCACACGCAAGACTTCATCGACTGACGTAACGCCCATGAGTATTTTCGATACAGCGTCCATCTGAAGGGTCTTCATCCCCCCCTGAACGGCAAGGTTTCTCACTATATGGGCCGGACCTCGCTTTAGGATTTCATCCCGGACTTCATCGGTCATGACAAGAAGCTCGTGAATGCCCGTTCGACCCTTGTAGCCCGTGTTCTTGCAGTGGTCGCAGCCCTTGCCCTTGAAGAGGGTGATCTCGCCACCAGTATCCGCGCCGATCTCATCGGGGAGCGGGAATCCGTACCGGAGAAGGCTTTCGCGTTGAGCGTTGTACGACTCCTTGCAGTGCGAACATATTTGCCGCACAAGCCGTTGGGCCAAGACCCCGATGACCGCGGATGAAATCAAGAACGGCTCGACTTCCATATCGGTCAAACGGGTCGTCGCGGACGGAGCATCGTTGGTATGGAGAGTGCTTAGGACAAGGTGGCCCGTAAGTGCCGCTTCCATCGCGATGGTGGCCGTTTCCTTGTCGCGCATTTCACCAACCATGATGATGTCGGGGTCTTGCCGCATCATCGCGCGAAGCCCCGCCGCAAAAGTCATGCCTGCCTTCACATTCACACCGCACTGGTTGATGCCCGCCAACTCGTACTCGACCGGGTCTTCGATGGTGATGATGTTGTTGATTCCGGTGTTGAGTTTGTTGAGGATCGAATACAGCGTTGTCGACTTGCCTGAGCCGGTCGGGCCGCAGACGACGATAATTCCATAGCTCTTGGCCGACAAGTCCTCGATCACCTTCATGTTGTGAGGCAAGAACCCTAGCTTGGAAAGCCCAACATTGATGCCGCCTTTGTCCAAAACGCGCATAACGACCTTTTCGCCGTAGACGCATGGCAGGGTAGAGACGCGAAAGTCGAACTCCTTCCCGCCGATGACGGCGCTAATGCGGTTGTCCTGGGGAGACCGCTTCTCGGCGATGTCCATGTCGGCCATGATCTTCATGCGGCTGGTGAGCGGCGCAATCACCTTGCGGGGAAGCTTCATACCCTCGATGAGCACGCCATCGACGCGATAGCGAATCCGCATGCCGTCCTTCTGTGGCTCCATGTGGATATCGCTCGCTTTATCGGTGATTGCCTGGCTTACGATCAAGTTGGCAAGCCGAATGATGGGCGCGTCTTCGCCCATCTCTCGAAGCTCTGCCTCGCTAAGCTCTTCCTCTCCATCCGTGATGACCTCGACGTCGCCATCGAAGTCCCGCATCACGCCCGCAAGGGCGTCGCTCACATTGACGTCCACCTTGTAGTGGTGCGCAAGGGCGGCAATGAGGTCTTCTTCGATGGAGATCATCGCTTCGATCTCCATTCCCGTCGTCAGGCGAAGCTCGTCGATTACAAAGATGTCGAGCGGATTGACCATCGCGACCATCAGCTTGTCGCCTTGGCGCTCAACTGGAACGCACTTAAACCTCTTGGCGACCTGCGGAGTGATGACGTCGAGCGCTTCCTGTTGCGGGACGGCGTTGCCGATATCGACGAACGGGATGCCCCAAACCTTGCCTAGACAACGAACGCGATCGCGCTCGGTAACCAAGCCCATGCTGACAAGGACACGAGCGACCGGTTCGGCCCCGCCCATCTCCTTGTGTTTCTGAAGCGCCAGCTCCAAATCCTCATTGGTAATCAGTCCCTCCGCCACAAAGTGTTCGCCTGAAAGCATCTAAATGTCTCCAACCCCCGGGATGCCATCCCGTGTGATAAAGGAATTCCACCCTGGTAAGAAACCCATCCTGGTAGATTTGGCGTCCTGTGGATGAAACTGTCAGAGATGCTGGCTAGAAGGAATACGGGGGCCGTTTCAGATGAGTTGGGTGACGGGGTGATGGAGGTGATGATCTGATTTCTTGATGAACTGATCGGGTGATGCGGTCAAACCACTCGCCGTCAGAATCACCAGATCATGAAATCAGTCATCAGGGAATCACCTCCATCACCCCAGGGCCTCATTGACCCTCAGACCCCAAAACGGGTACAAATCAATCCCCCGCTTGCCCAGGTGGTGAAATTGGTAGACGCGCTGGCTTCAGGTGCCAGTCCCCGCAAGGGGGTGAAGGTTCGAGTCCTTTCCTGGGCACCACTCAATTGACAGGTCCTGGGCGACTTGGCAGATTAGTTAGAGCGGACTCCACTCAAACTCAACATCTCCAAATGAGAATCGAATTCCTTCAAAAGGAGCGACGGTTTCTCCATTGATCGGCTCTTTCCTGTAGTGGGTCAATCCGTTTGATGCTAAGTCGATGTACTCCCAGTAGCGCTTCTCGGGAGAATATCGGATTTCAGCCTGAAGATCGGCGATCCCGGGTACCAGATAACCTAGATCGAGAAACTCTCTCCCAACCGGTGCCTTACCTTTTCCAAAGACAAGGCCCTTGCTCGCCGCGACGGGAATTCTTTCAGCCTTAGATCCTTGGTACACCAGAGGTCCAGAACGTACCTTCAAAGTGATGTCGGCGTCATCGGACCGTGTGGCATAAACCGCATTTCGCTCAATTTCAGCAACCGACTCGGCTTGAGAATTGAATTCGAACCTACCCAAGTACATAAAGGAGATGCCCCCATTCTCCACAGAGCGAGGATTCTTGAACTGATGATCGTAGTCGGCAAACACACAGTTCGGTATGAAGGTGATTACACTTGAGGCGATTCTAGCGGCTTCATCAATGAATCCACTTGAATGTGACAGCGGTTTCAACACCTCCCGCAGTTCTTTAGGTTTGCCGAAGTGTTCTGCCTCTACGAAGTCGTGGTCATAGAACGTCTCGCCTTGATCCTCGGCGAATTGCGAAATAGTCTCATCATCGTCTCCATAGAACTCTTTGATGTATGCGTTGAAGTCGCGCTTCGACTTGATGAATCCGACCCAAACATCCACTAGGCTGGACATTGGGTAGAAGGCTACCTCGCTTCGGGTTTAAGTAGGTTCGCTCATGTTAGGCGGGCCATCGTGCTTCGCCAACAGGTTTTCCCGTTCTCCTTACCTTGACAGGTGCAGTGCGCCTCGGCAGTCCCCCTCAAACCCTCTGAAGGGATGAAAACTTGCCCACGTTCATATTTTCTAGGTGCTCGCCGGAATCGCCCTCTTCGGTAACTCTGCAAAGATCCGGTGCAACGCATCGGCCATCTCTGCGACCGTGTTGGGTTTGAGAATCAGTTGGTTGACCCCAAGATTTCGAGCCGTCTCCAGGTCCTTGGGCTGAACATAGCCGGTCACCAAGACGATGGGCAAAAGAGGGCGGATTGCCTGAAGTTCATGAACAAGGGTAGCGCCATCCATGTACGGCATCGACATATCGGTGATGACCAGGTCGAAATGGTCGGGATTGGCCTTAAAAACTTCCAGAGCTTCTTTGGGATTTGTAAAGCCCACGACTTCGTAGTTCAGGCGGCGCAGGATGCGGGTCAACATGTAAACAAGCGCCTCGTCGTCGTCCACGTAGAGAATACGCTCTCCCCCGCCTTTTTGACTGACGGCCGCACCCCCTTCAGCTACCGTTGCTGGCGCATCCACGACCGGGAAATAGACGTGAAACACAGTCCCTGTGCCAACTTCGCTGTTAACCGTTATCGCGCCTTTGTGCCGCAGAACAATTCCGTACACGACCGAGAGTCCAAGCCCTGTACCCTCGCCCACCGGCTTGGTTGTATAGAACGGATCAAA
>JACMJO010000505.1 GCA_014380605.1 Fimbriimonadaceae bacterium
AGAAGTAGGACTGGTCCGTAAACGACTTCACGACGTACCTGGCCATGACTTGCATTGGCACATCGATGCCCTTCGGCACGACGGCGGAAATCTCAATCTTGCGCTTGAACGGCATTGGGAAGTAGCACGTCATCGTGCCGTCTTTGCCGACCGTCATAGGGTAGCTGTGGTATGGATTGGGCCCGGGAACAGAGGCGAAGAAGTCGCCAATCGGGACGTTAACCGTCGTTTCGCCATCGCAAACAACCTTGAGCATCACATTCCGCATCACGTTGTGAGGCTGGTACGAATCATCCCAATCCATCTCTCGGAAGGTCTGAACGAGAGGAAATGGAATACGGATCGAAAGCGACTTGATCTCGCCGCCCCTGGGTGTAGTGGCAGTCAACTTCCAACCCTTGCCGTCCTGCCTGATGGAGGAAGCGGTTAGGGACTTCGTGTTCGAGGTGTCGGGGGAACCGGCAAGTCTGGACCGAACCTTGTCCATATCGACCTTGAGGCCAGGAAGCATGGAAGGATCGAAGGTCTGCACCGTCGTTCCTGCCTCGTAAGTCCTGTGGCCAACTTCGTAGTACATCGACTTTGCCCCGCCCGTGCCTGAGCTATCGACCGTGATCTTGAGGCTCTTCGCATAGGGGAATGGGAAATACAGATTGCAACCATTCGCGGCAGTATTGGATGGGTAGGAGAAAGGCATGCCGAACGGCTCGACTCCGCCATTCAGCAAATCGGCAGTTTGGGCCGTAAATCGAGGCGTTGCCTCGCCATCGAAGTAAAACCGGAGTAAACCTGCGGGGTTAGCCGACCAAATTCGGACGACCGCGCCCGGACCTTTGAGGTCCGCCATGACGTATTCGGTTAAGCCATCTCTTACCGAACTAGAGAGGTACTTACCAGCATCGCCGTTGGCAAACCAAGTCTTAGCGTCGTTAGGGGATGTGGATGCCCGGTCGTAGCTACTGGCTTGCGCCATCTTGAAGTAGGGACTGGGGCGGCTCGTCAGCCAGTCCAAATCCGTCATCTGCTTCAGTAGGTTGGAAACCGTGACCGTCTGAGCTTGCGCCATTGAGCCCAACAATCCAAGAAAAATCAAACAACTTCGTTTCAATCCCATCCTCCAAGGCAGGAAACCCCCGCCTTCACTCCGAACTTTACTCAAACTCAATGGCTCTTTCGGCAAGGAAGCTCGGATTTGGTTGGCTATCGCACGTCCAACGCTACCAGGGCCTCATCGGATTGCTACTGTTGCTCGTGGTTGCCTATTCATTAGACGCGAAGCACTTTTACGACCCTCGCAACCTCGCCAACATCCTCAATCAGCTCGCCGTGCCCGGAATCCTCGCCGTTGGCATGACCTTCGTGATCCTCACTGGCGGTATCGACCTCAGCGTCGGTTCCCTACTCGGCCTGCTGAACTGCGTTGTCTCCACCTGGATTGTCGCAGGCACTGGGTTAGTCCCATCCATCGCCTACACTCTATTCCTGGGGATAGCGATCGGCGGCGGGATCGGTTATATCGTCAGCGCGACGAGGCTCCAGCCGTTTATTGTCACCCTCGCCGCGATGGTGAGCCTACGTGGCGTTGCCTATGTCTATACCAATAACGGCACTGTGAGCGGGCTAGGCGACAAGCTCAACTTTCTCATTGCTCCCCAGCTCGGCATCCCCCTGAGCGCTTGGATCATGCTAGGGCTGACCGGGGTATCTGCTTTGGTCCTCTGGGGAACCGTGTTTGGCCGAAACGTCTATGCCCTGGGTGGAAACGAGGAAGCGGCCCGATACGCGGGGCTCCGGCTTACCTGGATTAGAGTCGGAGCCTATGCGGCAAACGGCCTCTGCGTCGCCATCGCCGCTCTGATTTTTACCGCTCGAAACACAAACGGCGACCCTAGCGCGGGAACGGCGTATGAGTTGGACGCCATCACCGCCGTCGTGGTGGGCGGCACCTCGTTGCTCGGCGGATACGGCGGAGTTCTGGGCACCTTTGTGGGCGCGATGTTCATCGTGTGCCTCAATGTGCTCCTGATTCTGAAAGGCGTGAACACATACGTCGGCATGGGTTGGAAGGGGTTAATCATCTTGATTGCGGTATATCTGCAAAGCGTAGGCAGGAGGAGATAACAATGAGGTTTGAAATCGGGCTGGTTGCGGCCCTTGCAATGTTGGTTGGATGCTCGGGCGGCGAGGAAGCCAAGACCGGGACGACGGGTAGCGAAACGCCGAGTACGGAAAAGGCGCTTGTCGTTTTCTCCCAGGCTAACTCCCAAGACCCCTGGCGGAAAGTCTTCGACGCGGAGACCAAGGCTGCAGCCGCCAAGCATCAAAAACACTTTGAATTCGACATGCAAGACGCTGCGGGCGATCCGGGCAAGCAGAACAACATCGTCGATACCTTCATTGTCAAACAGCCCAAGGTGTTGCTGATCTCTCCGACCGACGATGGCGTCAAGCCTTCCGTCGAGAAAGCGTTCGATGCGGGAATCCCCGTGATCCTGTTGGATCGGGATTTCAAAGGAAGCGATAAGTTCACTGCCTACATCGGCGGCGACAACAAAGACATCGGCCGCCAAGCCGGTGAATATGTCGCGAAGCGCCTAAACGGAAAGGGCACCGTGCTGATGATTCAAGGCATCGCCCAGATCGGGCCCACCATCGACCGACGCGGTGGCTTCATGGAGGTCATGGCCAAGCACCCCGGCATCACGGTGATCGAGGGCGACGACTGCGGCTACCAACGCCAAAAAGCCCGCTCTTACATGGAGACCTTCCTTCAAAAAGGCCAAAAGATTGACTGCGTATATGGCCACAACGATGAGATGGCGATCGGAGCTCGCCTCGCTTGGGACGCCGCGAATCCTTCCGGCGGAGCGGCTCCGATTTTCGTTGGGATCGACGCCTGTCAGCAGGAAGTGGTCGATCTGATCAAGTCTGGAAAGCTGGACGCGACGTTCAAGTACCCAACACCCGGCGCAGCCGGCGTCGAACTGGCGGCCAAAATCATCAAGGGCGAGAAGCCGACCGAAAAGCGCATGATTCTCCCCACCGAGATCGTCACTAAAGAAACCGCCGACGCCTACATGACGGCCAACCCAAACTTGGCGAAGTGATTCTCACCCCCTCCTCCATTTCACGGAACCAATGCTCCCGAAAGACACAGAGATCGTCCGGAAATGGAGGAGGGCGCAGTCGAAGATCCCGCCGCCTCTGGCCGGGAGGGGTGGAGGTTCCTCAAAAGCCTTCAAACCATGTCAGTTCCACATCCTTCGAAAATACGGCGTCATCCTAAGTGACAGTAGGCCCACCAGCTTGGCCCAACAGAGCACTCAAAGCTGCGAAGTCGAAGGACCTCACCCGCTGTAACCCTAACGGTTCATCCCTCAATAGCGGCGCAGGAGTCCTTGCAAAGGTCCCTATTTGCTTCTTGTATGGTTGACAAAATCCTGTTTCAAGACCTTATAGGTATGGGTCTCCCCTTTCTCCCCCAAAGGCAGGGGAGAAAGTGCCGGGGGATAGAGGGGTTTGAATTTGGAAGGATTGAGAATTGAACCCTCCCCCCCTATTCCTTACCCCTTACGCCTTACCCTTTACGTCTCCAGTGGTCTATTTTCACAATTCAAAAACACAAGTGTCAAACCACACTAAAAAATGATGCAGAAAAATCAGGTTCGTTTTGAACCTGACCAAACCGTTCAAAACCAGATTCGAATTCGGTCGCAAAACGGTCGCGACCAGGTTCAACATCCGTCGAGAAAAAACGCAACTCCCGGCACAATTACCTGGTGGGAATTCACCTAATCGCGGGAAGTTTCGGGTGGGTTAGCGAGGGGGTGTTCGGCTTCAAGCGGAGCGTTCACGTCGCCCTTATAGGGCATCTTGTGCTCTTCGATTTCCGACTCTGGAGTCTCCTTTGGCTCAATCGGAGGAGTGGTTTCGGGTTGCGTCATGGCGCCCCTTTGATTCGGGGGACTGATAATATCGATCGGCAACAGGGGATCGAAGTCTTCGGTCATGTTAACCGCGATGGGTTCTTGTCTCATACCTCTTATACGAGATTTATCCCTTACAGGAGCGACGCGGCGGGCTCATCGACCCACCAATGGCAATTAATGGAGTGGTGGTGGATGTACTGGGCGGGCAGGCGGTCGAAATCGGCCCGACCCTTGACGACCTCGCGAAGCCGCTCCGCCTTCGCCGCCCCGGTCACCATGAAGATCGTCTCTACGGCCCAACAGATGGCGCGAGGGGTCAG
>JACMJO010000506.1 GCA_014380605.1 Fimbriimonadaceae bacterium
GATATGCGACCCGGGCAGTAGGTCTTCAGGCAGTTCGATTTGATTTCGAGCGCGCGGAACTATATACTCGCTCCCAGCCGATAAGCCTTGAGACATTCCATGCGAACCATTCATCTATCGTTGATACTCGGCGTCGCCGCCGGTGCTTCTGCATCTGCTCCCGACGCTCCCTTGCTTGCTCGGAACCCGACGCTAAGCTCGAATGCCATCGCTTTCGAGTTTGGGACGGACATCTGGATTGTCCCTAAGGCAGGAGGTCAAGCCAGACGTGTAACAAGTGGGCCGGGCGTGGAATCAAGTCCCCGCTTTTCTCCGGACGGGGAATGGATAGCCTTTACGGGCTCCTACGATGGCAACCCTGATGTTTACGTGGTGCCAACCGGTGGCGGCAATCCAAAGCGCCTGACCTTCCATCCAGGTCAAGACCAGGTGTCCAGTTGGACGCCAGACGGAAAGTCGGTTCTCTTTTCGAGTTCGATGGACCACGGCAACAGCCAGCCGAGACTCTACACCGTCGATGTTCCCGGCGGTTGGCCGAAGCCGTTGCCACTACCAAGGGGCTGGATTGGAAGCTACTCGGCGGATGGGTCGAAGATCGCCTACATTCCCAACGACTTGTGGCAACCCGAATGGAAGAGATACAAGGGCGGCCAGACCACCCCGATTTGGATTGCCCAACTGAGCGATTCCAAGATTGAGAAGGTGCCGCGGATCAATTCTCAGGATCGCTCGCCGATGTGGGTTGGAAACACGGTTTACTTCATCTCAGATCGTGCTGGACGATACACGCTGTTCAGCTACGATGTGAATTCGAAGCGGGTTAGCCAGCTTCTGAGCCCTGAACCGATCGATATTAAGTCCGCCTCGGAAGGCCCTGGTGGGATCGTGTTCGAGCGGCTCGGTTCTGTCCATCTCTACGACTTCGCGTCTAAGACTGCCAAGAAGGTTCCAATCGAGGTTTCCGACGATCTGCTGGAAGTTCGACCCAAGCTTGAAAACGTGGGAAGCCAGATCAACGGAGCCGATCTTTCACCCAGCGGAGTTCGGGCAGTTTTTGAAGCAAGAGGGGACATCTTTACCGTCCCCGTCGAAAAGGGAGATGCTCGAAATCTAACTCAAACGCCCGGGATTGCCGAGCGAAGCCCAATCTGGTCGCCCGATGGGAAGAAGATCGCTTACCTGAGCGACGCCAGCGGCAACTATGAACTGCACGTTGCGGATCAACAAGGCAACGGTAAGCCGGAGGTCGTCAAGCTGACCGAGAAACCCAACTGGTATCACGGCCTCGCCTGGTCACCAGATTCCAAAAAGATCCTCTATGTAGATCAATCCTTGAGGCTTTACTACTTGAACCTGGAAACGAAGAAGGTGACTGAGGTCGACCGTGAGCCTTACTACTGGTTTGGCGACGCCATGAATCCCAATTGGTCCCCGGATGGCAAGTGGATTCTTTATACGAAGAGGCTCAAGAACAAGCTCCAAGCGGTGTTTGTGTTCAATCTGGATTCGGGCAAGACGACTCAGATCACGGATGGCCTTAGCGATGCTTTGAGTGCCGTCTTCGACAAAAGCGGACGACACATCTTCTTCCTCGCGAGCACGGACGTAGCCCAGACGATCTCCGTAGGCGGCATGAGCTCTATGGCCCACCCGGTCACAAGGAGCGCCTATGTCATTGTTCTTAGAAGTTCGGATCCGTCTCCATTGTCGCCTGAAAGCGATGAGGAAAAAGGCGATCAAGCACCACCGACCGGACCTCCTGGACCGCCGGATCGAGATGTGAAGATCGACTTTGAAGGCATTGGACAACGAATCCTCTCGCTTCCTCTGCCTCCAGCGAACTACGAAGGTTTGGTTGCGGCAACCCCAGGAACGGTTCTAGTCCTCCGAGGTCAGCCGGTGCCGGGACAGGGCGGCGGTGGCTACACTGTTCTTCGATTCTCCGTACAGGGAAGACAAGCAACGCCGTTCGCCCAGGGCGTCTTTGGGCTTACGACCAACTCCAAGGGCGATAAGGCCTTGATTCAAGGTTTTGGCGGGACGCAGATTGTGCCCACGATGGCTCCAGTCCAACCCGGCCAGGGAGCGGTTAATACGGCAGGGATGCAGATGATGGTAGAACCGCGCGCAGAATGGCGGCAAATGTTCTTCGAGTCGTGGCGCAACATGCGCGACTTCCTGTACGACGCCAA
>JACMJO010000040.1 GCA_014380605.1 Fimbriimonadaceae bacterium
CGCGGGCCTTGTCGGCATCGTTGAAAATCGGGTTCGTACTGTCGAGCATGTCCGCGCTCCCTATCTCTTGGAGCACTTATATAGGAAGCACACGCGGTATGTCAACTATATACTTCCCGTAATTGCGTATCCGCGGCCCGCAACCTTTTGAAGTGAGCCTTCAAATGATCGGTAAAAAGCGTTCGCATCCCCGCCGCGTATCTCCTTGAACGAGTCCTCGACAAACCCACGGAATGTTTTTGACCCGTAGGCGTAAGACTGGGCTGGAGCCGACGTTCCAAGTGCGAACACCCCCGCGTATAGCACGAAGCTAGCGATCCGAATGGTAGGCATCAAATTGAGCAACGCTTGTCCTCAGGGTCAAGTGCCCCAGCAGGACCAAGGGTAACGTAATGGCGATGATTCTCGCCGTTGGCCTGGACCTGGTTGAAGTCGCACGCATCGCTAAGGCCATCAAGAATCCTGCATTCTTGAAACGGATACTTACCGAGGCCGAACGCGAATCTATTACTACCCCTCTTAGAATCGCCGGACGTTGGGCGGCGAAAGAAGCGATCGCAAAGGCGGTCGGCTTGCACCTTAGCTGGCAAGACGTGGAGATTCTTCCTGGACCTTCAGGCGAGCCGGTGGTAAGCATCAGCCACCCAGTTTGGAAGCCAGATCAAACCAAAATCCATCTCTCGATCACTCACGAGAAAGGGCATGCGGCGGCAGTTGCGATTCTTGAGAGCATCTCGTAACCGTCCCGATGCCGCAGGTTGACTCGCCCGGTAAAATGCCGCCTTAGATGTCCAACTTCGTTGCGAGCGTTGGTATGGAAGTCCATGCCGAGCTGAACACCCAGTCGAAAATGTTCTGCCGGTGCCCGGTTGCCTTTGGGGGCGAGCCCAACACCAGGGTCTGCCCGATTTGCCTGGGCCTGCCAGGAACGCTTCCCGTACCCAATCAAAAAGCCATCGAATTCGTGCTCCGCACTGCTCTCGCCCTGAACTGCACGATCGCGATGCACAGCATCTTCCACCGAAAGAACTACTTCTATCCCGACCTGCCGAAGGGATACCAGGTGTCGCAGTATGGGGAGACCAACCCGCTGGGCTACGACGGCTACCTTGAAATTCCGCAGAAGAATGGAAGCACGAAGCGTGTGAAGATTCGCCGGGTTCACCTGGAAGAAGACACCGGCAAGCTCATGCACCTTCCGAGCGGGGGCAGCGGCGTCGACTACAACCGGGCTGGGGTCCCCCTGATGGAGATCGTCACCGAGTTCCCGCCCGACATCACCAACCCCGACGAGGCCAAGGACTACTTACAGCAGCTTAGGCAAACTCTGCTCTACCTTGGGGTGTGCGACGGAAAAATGGAAGAAGGCTCGCTTAGGTGCGAACCCAACATTTCAGTTCGGATCGAAGGTTCGGATTCCTATGGGACGAAGACAGAGCTGAAAAACCTCAACTCCTTCCGAAGCGTTCAACTGGGCGTCCAGTTCGAAGTGAGGCGCCAGATCGCCACGGTAGAGCAGGGCGGGAAAGTTGCTCAAGAGACTCGGGGTTGGAGCGAAGAGAAGTCGGCTAGCTACTTGATGCGGATCAAGGAGGCGGAGAACGACTACCGCTATTTTCCCGATCCAGATTTGCTCCCGATGGCGTTTGAGCAATCGGACATCGACAACCTTAAAGCCCAGCTTCCAGAATTGCCTCTGGCCAAGTTTCAGCGCTACCAAGCTGATTTTGGGCTAAGCGCTCAACACGCCGAGGTCATTTGCGACGACCTCGACAAGGCGGACTTCTTCGAGTCGGCGCTTGCCATTGGCGGAGATTCGCAGGCGGTCAACAATTGGCTGACGGGTGATTTTGCCAAACTCTTGAATGACCGGGGCCTAAGCCCCAGGGCCAGCAAAATCACCCCGGAGCACCTGGTGGACCTAACGAAGCTTATTGGAGCGGGCACAATATCAGGCAAGACCGCGAAAGATGTGTTTGCGAAGACCTTTGAAACGGGCACGATGCCAAGTGAGATCATCAAAGAATCGGGCGCGACACAGATTTCCGATGAAGGTGCAATACGCCAGGTCGTTTTGGGCGTCATAGAGTCTAATCCTGATGTTGTTGCAAAGTACAGGTCGGGACAATCGAACGTAAAGGGCTTCTTGGTCGGTCAGGTGATGAAAGGGAGTGGCGGACGCGCCAATCCAGAAATGGCTCAGCGAATCGTCGGGGAAGAGTTAGAAAAGCAATGAAGCGCATTTGGGGAATTCTCTTGCTGGCAGTTGCCGCATGCATGGCCTCGGCTCAACAATCGCAACCGTCGCGGGTCGACGCGATTTGGAATCATGCGGTCGATCGACTGAACGGCCAGACCGACATCTGGTTCGATGACGGCGATTTCCCACGGGTAATCAACCTTTGCAAGGTGATGTACGCTCTCTATCCTGACGATTTTGAAATCGCGACAAACCTTGGCTGGATGCTTGAGAATGTGCTTCGGTGGGACGAGGCTCTGGCGGTCTACATCAAGTTCAGAACGGAGAATCCTAAGGACCCGGACTCGGCATGGCCTGAAGCCAACTTCTACTATATGAAGAAGGCTTATCAGAAGATTCCGGCCATCCTTGAGCCTTCGATGAAGATGTCCACCAAGCCGCACCCCAACAGTTTCCGAACTTTGGCCCATGCTTATGAGAGGATGAACCAGCTTCAAGACTCGAAGCGGGTGTGGCAGAGCATGATCCTGGCCTTTCCAAAGGATGCTCCTGCGAAGAATAACCTCAGCCGCGTGGAGAAGAAACTCCGCGGCGCGGGACCCGGGAAATCTGGCTAATTGGATTCTGGTAAAATCCTGAATCGCCTGGGGAGTTGCCCGAGTGGCCAATGGGAACAGACTGTAAATCTGTCGGCGAATGCCTTCGCAGGTTCGAATCCTGCACTCCCCACCAGGTTTGAGGATGATGAAGGTGAGCGGATGATGGGGTGATGGAGGTGATTTCACCCCCTA
>JACMJO010000507.1 GCA_014380605.1 Fimbriimonadaceae bacterium
TACGCGGCCTTCGAACGAATCCAGGGCCACGCCGAGGACATGGTTCGGACCATCAAGAGCACCCTCGCCCACTATCGGGGCGTTTCGGATAGGACCGGCACGTTGGTGGCCATGTACGATACAGAACTGTTTGGACACTGGTGGTGGGAAGGACCTGAGTTCCTGTACGAGACGGCCAAGCTCATGCACCACGACCCGGAGATCGAATGTGTGACGGGCGGCGAACTCATCGATCAAGAGCCTGCGCGTCACTCGCTAACTCTTCCTGAGGGCTCATGGGGCGAGGGCGGCTACCACTACATCTGGATCAACGACGGCAACCTCTGGACCTGGGAGAAGCTTTATCCCTGCCAGCGCAAGATGCGACAGATGGCGCGAGACTATGAGAGAGAGGCAACCCGGGAGGTACTTCAACAGGCCGGTCGAGAACTCCTACTCGCCGAGGCTAGCGACTGGCAGTTCCTCATTTCGACCTTCTCCGCGAGAGACTATGCGGAGGTGCGGTTCAACGATCACATCGACCGATTTACGAGGCTTGCCGAGATAGCGGACAGAGTCCACTTGGGAAGCGCAATGGCTCCTGAGGAGGAAGTTTTCCTTGCTGATTGCCAGCTGAAGGATGCGCCGTTCTCAGACCTAGATGTGAACGTTTGGAAGCCGCGGGACGTCAGCACTCCTGGTCCTGTTCTCAAGAAGCAGTAAACTGAGGTTCTCGTGAAAGCGTTCTTTTTCCTTCCCCTGTTAGCTCTCCCGAGCGCCGTCATTGCTCAAAAGCCAAGCGATTGGCGACGGACAAACGTTAAGCCTGCCGAGTTCGCGAAGAAGGTTGACCTGGCGTTGTTGAACCTCAAAGACGCATTGGGTGAGGCCACCTACAACTGCCTGTATCCCAACGGAGATAGGGCGCAGGCATCGTTTGTGAACAGAATTCGAGATCGCAAGACTTTTCGCGTCGAGTTCGTAAAGGTTGCGGATGACAAGCAGAATCCGGTCAGCAACCAGACAATCATTGCCAGGTCCGGGCAATTTACTTTGTTATCGGTGTCAACCGGATTCAAGCCCTTAGCCAGCGGCAAGAACCCAGGCTTGATTCCCGCTTCCATGAGCACGGTTAGTGCATGGCCAAGGCATTTCCAGCAGGCCATGTTCAGCTCCTATATCACCGGTCAAGGTTCGTTCTCAAGCCTCGTGGACGGCCTCACGAAGGGTGACGGTGGCTACACCATCCGCATGGAATCGCGCGTCATGCAGGGAACTCGCGGCCAGATTCCCCAAATGCGGCTGCTTGCCATTCGAAAGGGAGCCGCCGTCAAAAAGTTTGGCCCCTCGACTATCGAAATCGTCGCGGACACCCTGAGGTGGCTCCCAATGCAGGTGCGAGTCATCCAAGCTAACCTTAAGAAACAGGGTTCATTTTACGACTGGAACTCTTCCTGGAAAGGCGGATTGCGGTTTGACAATAAGTGGTTCACAACTCCCGGCGTCAAGGTAGCGACTCGATCCTAACGGGCTTTCCCGTCTCCAATGATTCAACGATCGCTCGCATCACCATAACGCTGGCCAATCCCTCGACCAGGTCGGGCGAGTTTGGTTCCCCTGAGATTAGCTTGGAAGCAAAGTAGTCGGTGTAATTGCAAAACTCGCCGTAGTGCATGCCCTTCAATTCGTGTCGGAAGTGGTAGCCAGACATGGCGTTGTGGTAGTCCTCCTCGATCTCGACCCCGTTAGGATCGTGATAGGTGAACCTGAGGTCGGGATACCTCGCTAGCGAACTGCCTTTTGATCCCATGAGAAAGCACTCGATGAGCGCTCTGGCTTTGGGCAACTCATGGAATCCGTAGTTACCTAGAACTCTTCCAATACGTCCGTTTTCGGCAATGAGGTTCACGCAGATGGCGTCCGGCGTCTTGGCCCCGTACTTCTCTCCTAGCTCTGTTATGGTGCCAACTGCATGAACTTCACGGATTGGCCCCATATACCATCGGATGAGATCGACCGGGTGGCTTAGGCCCAGATAAGCCCAGTGGGTGTCCTGAATGGTCCAGGGTGACTTTTCGTAGTACCAGTCCATGCGATGGTTGTAGTGGGCATCCACAACCTCAGCGTCGCCAAAGTGTCCCGCCTTGAAGAGCTCGCGTTGGCGTTGGAAGGGTTCATAGAATCGCGTTGATTGCCCAACTTGCAGGCGCATCCCGGAGGCGTTGGCGGCATCGATGAGCCGTTTGCCGTCCTTGGGATCATTAATCAACGGCTTGGTACACATGACGTGCTTCCCAGCCTGGAACGCTTTTTCGATGTGCTCAGCGTGGAAGTTGTCGGGGGTGTATATGGCGACGATCCCAACATCGCTTCTGGCCAGAAGTTCATCATAGTCGTCCGTGACAAACAATCCAGGAGTTGAGTCCAGAGCCTCCTGCCGCTTCACCTCACTGAGATCGCTTCCTGCCACCGCTCGGCAAAGGCCTGATGCTCTTAGGGCAACTAGCAAGGTATGCCCTTCGTGAAGCCCGACGACGCCGACTCCAAACTTCTCCGATTCAGGAACCGAGCCGTATGATCGGCGGTGCCCGATCGTCGGTAGCCCGGTTGGCTGAAAATCTGGATGGCTTGCCATGCCCTTAATTGTGACGCCGATTGACAAACCGGGCTTCGCGAAGGTGATTCCCAACTACGCTTGGACATTCTTTGACAAAATTTCTGAAAATGTTTGAACTATCGTAAATTCATGTTATGATTTATCGATAGTTGAGCGATGGTCGCTCACCTTACTCTACGATGAGAATCCAGAACCGAGCCACATTAGGCGATGTCGCCAAGCTTGCCGGGGTTTCAAAAATGGCCGTTTCGGTCGTTTTGAACGGAGCCCGATCCGGCACGCGGGTTTCCGTCGCAACGCGTGAAAGGATTGTTGCCGCCGCATCCGAACTGGAATACCAGGTCAATCCCATCGCTCGTTCACTGCGAACGAAGCAGACGGGAAGCATCGGATTCTATAGCGGCAACCACAGCCTAGAGGATCGATCCCCTTACTTGCGCGAGATTCTTCTTGGTATCCGAGCCGCCTCCGACGAGATCGGAATGGACCTCTTGATGTTCGGAATCTTCGATGGCAAGTCTGCCGCAGAGGTCTTTCGAGCTCTATCGGATGGGCGCGTCGATGGCTTGGTTATCCATGCCGACTCAGAAGACCCCGTCGTCAAGATGCTTGCCGGTTCGCGCTTCCCAGTGGTCGCCCATACCGACGCCCTGGGCACCATTCCGTCCGTTGTCGTAGACGACGACCAAGGCGGCAGAATGCAGGCCAAGGTCCTATACGAAAAAGGGCACCGAAGAGTCCTTGTCAGGACTTCGCGATATCCATTTACGAGCGTGAAACGCCGAACCTATGCTTTCATGGACGAAGCCGAGAAGCTTGGCATTGAGACTAAGCTTGGAAGAGGCACCACCTACGGTCGAGATCATGCCCTCGATGCCGAGGAGCTGGACCTTCTCCGGCGAGATCGAAAGGACCGCTTTACCGCAATCGCGGATTGGGATGATGGATGCGTCCACGTTCAAATTCCTCAATTGGTTGCCTCAGGGTTTAGCATCCCCGAAGATGTTGCCGTCATCGGTTACAACGGAGTTGAACCCGAATACCCCCTAGCTTGGGATGTGACTTCCATTGATTGCCGCTGGGACGAAGTGGCAAGGACTGCCGTAAGAACGTTACAGAATCGCATTCTTGGCAAAGATGTCCCCATGGAAATCCGTCTCCCCGTCATTCTTCGGCCAGGCGCCACGGTCTAGCCCATGTCTAGTTTTTTCACGTCGAGTGTGAAATTTATCCAACGGAGGAAATCTCTTATGTCTTCTGCTAATCGTAGATCAGCATTTACCTTAATTGAACTACTTGTCGTTATCGCGATCATCGCCATTTTGGCGGCGATCCTCTTCCCTGTATTTGCCCAAGCTAAAGCTGCGGCAAAGAAGACCAGCGCCCTCTCTAATGTCAAGCAGA
>JACMJO010000508.1 GCA_014380605.1 Fimbriimonadaceae bacterium
ATCTCTGGATCGACATTGGCGCAACCTCGCGAGAGGAAGTTCTGCAAGCGGGGATCGTCCTAGGCGACGTCGTAACCTTTCAATACGAATTTCAACAACTTCTGGGCGACCGTGCAACGGCGAGAGGCTTCGACAACAAGATGGGCTCGATGATCGTTGCCGAGGCCTTGCGGATGTTGAAGGAGGAAGGCGGCCTGGACTCAGGAGTAGGCGTCTATGCGGTTGCCACGGTGCAAGAAGAGATCGGTCTGAGGGGCGCAAGGACCTCCAGCTACGCTCTTGCGCCTCAATCTGGCCTCGCCGTCGATGTGAACCATGCAATCGACTATCCGACCGTCTCTAAAACTCGGTACGGCCAACTCGACACAGGTAAGGGTCCGTCGGTCATGCGAGGAGCGAATGCCAACCCCATCGTCTTCCGCATGATCTGCGAGGCTTGCGAGGAAGCGGAGATTCCTTACCAAGTGGATGTTACGGCGGGAGGAACGGGTACGGACGGCAACGCGATGCAGCTCAACCAAAGCGGCATGGCGGTCGGAATCGTAGGTGTGCCTCTCCGCTATATGCACACGCCCTGCGAGCTTCTTTCCTTGACCGATGTCGAGAACTGCTCCAAGCTCATGGCGGCCTACTGCCGAAAAGTGCGGCCTGATACCGACTTCACGCCGAGATTAGGGCGTTAGAATTGGTTAGGGTTTGTTCGGCCCAACCAGCCCTAACCAATCCGAACAAACCCTAACGCACCTAGAGGCCTGCTAACATGACTTATGCGCCGATTCCCTCTCGTCGTTGGCCCGATCCTCTTTGCCGCCGGGCTTGGCCTAGCCGGATTTCAGCATCACCAATCCGAACAGGGCTGGGTTAGGATCTTCGACGGCAAGACCCTCAATGGCTGGACTCCGAAGATCACCGGATACAAGCTGGGGGACAACTTCGCTAACACTTTCCGAGTGAAGGATGGCTCAATCCAGATCAACTACGATGGCTACGGGCCGACCTTCAAGAACCGATGGGGCTATCTCTTTTACAAGTCCCCCCTTTCCAACTACAAGCTGCGCCTCGAGTACCGATTCACCGGCGAGCAGATGCCCGACGCCCCAGGATGGGCTTGGCGAAACAGTGGCGTCATGATCCACAGCCAGCCGCCGGAAAGCCTGACCGTTGACCAGGACTGGCTCGTCTCCGCTGAAGTCCAACTCCTCGGCGGGCCCGAAACCGGCGAGCGCCACACCGGTAACCTTTGCACCCCAGGAATAAACGTGGTGATGGATGGCAAGCTGGTCACCCAGCACTGCATTGATTCCAATTCACCTACCTACCGCGGCGACCAATGGGTCAGGATGGAGATCGAAGTCCATGGCCACGGTAAGATCATCCATCGGATCAATGGCAAGGAAGTGATCAGCTACTCGCAGGTTCAATACGACGCCAAGGACGCCTGGGCGCGGAAGCTGATCAAGTACTTCAACCTGGAAATCTCGGGGGGCTCGATCTCCCTTCAATCAGAAAGCCATCCGGTTGATTTCAGGAATATTGAAATCAAGCCGATGTAGACCGCACGTGGGCGAGCTGAGGCAAAAAAAACGCTCGTGTAGTCCCACGTTGTATCATCTGGCCATGCGCCGACTTCCTCTCGTCTTTGGCCCGATCCTCTTTGCCGCCGGTCTCGGTTTGGCTGGATTCGAACATCACCAATCCGAGCAGGGATGGATCAAGCTTTTCAACGGCAAAGATCTTAAGGGCTGGACTCCCAAAATCAAAGGCTATGCATTAGGCGAGAACTTCGGCAACACCTTTCGGGTCAAGGACGGCGTCATTCAGGTTGGCTATGAGGCATACGACAAGTTCGATGGTCGATTCGGCCACCTCTATCACGAGACCCCGAGATCGAACTACATCTTTCGGATGGAATACCGGTTCACCGGCGAGCAAGCCAAAGAAGGGCCCGGCTGGGCTTGGCGCAACAGCGGCGTGATGATCCACGGGCAGACCCCGGAATCGATCGGCAAGGATCAGGATTTCCCGGTCTCTGCAGAAGTCCAGATTCTCGGCGGCGGACCTAGCGGCGAGCGTCACACCGGCAATCTCTGCACCCCTGGAACAAACGTCGTGATGAACGGAAAAATCCTAACCCAGCACTGCACGGAATCCAATTCAGAAACCTATCGCGGCGACCAGTGGGTGAAGCTGGAAATCGAAGTCCATGGAAACGGCAAAGTGATCCATCGCATCAACGGCAAAGAGGTCATCACTTATTCGGAGATTCAATACGATCCCAACGATGCCGATGCGAAGAAGCTGATCAAGAACGACAAGCTCGCGATCTCCGGAGGCTCAATCTCCCTGCAATCAGAAAGCCACCCGGTCGAGTTCAGAAACATCGAAATCAAGCCGTTGTAAGCTGCGCCTTGAGGCGGTACGGCATTGCGGTGTTACGCTGTTTCGGTTTTGCGGCAGTTGCGTTTTTTATCGGTGGTTGCGGAATCTTAGGTGCAAACTTCGGTAAAACGCAACCGGTATCAGGTTCAAATTTTCGTAGCTAGCCCAGGTTCAATTGAAGCGGTTTTTTTGTCCGTGTCTAGCTGCAAGTCGCCACATGGTTTGACTTTTCGGTTCGCGGCTGGATATCACGAGGCCACGTTGGCATGGTCGGATGGGGCCGGGGCGGACAGGTCGATTAGTGGGTTTTGCGGTCGCATACCTAATAAGCGCGGAAACGGCGTTTTGTCAACCATCTCCAGTAAAGATTGGGTCCATTTTGAGACGTTTCATCCAGTGGCGTGGCGTGCCCGGTGGCGATGATCGTCCTGAGGCAGCGGAAAAGCCACTATTTGGGCCGAAGCATTTTTTCCGCTAGTAACAAGCATGTTCGGGATTAACGTCATGTCTATTTGGGCAAACCATTAGTTAGCCATTAGCTACGACTTCTCACCCTGCTATTCTTGCGTGATTGTCACCCCCCGACAGGTCGTCCCGATGTAGCATCAGACGGTTGCATCCGTGCTTTGAGGAGACGCTTTTATGAAGATCAAAACCCTTTTTGGAGGAATGGCGCTACTGCTGTTCAGTGCCCCGACATACGCGACGATCCTGACGTTCGATATCTCGGGCATCTCAAATGGTCAAAACATGAACCAGGGCTACGGAGACGCCGTTACGGCGACGACAATGGGCTCGTTTACGTACGGAGTCGGAGCGGAGGGATTCACTCCAAATGTCCTAGCGGCCTACGGAAACAACGACCCCTCGCTGTGGACCACTGGCTATGGCAATCTCGCCAACATCTTTTACGAGAACCAAGATAACTCGGGGATCCTGACCCTTACTCTGACCGCAGGTGCAGGCTGGAATGCCGTGTTGTACGGATTTGACTTGGGCGCCTTCTCCGCCGTATTTAACGGCGATCCGACTGTTCAGAGTATTACGGTAACGGACGGCGGCGCAAACACCTTTTTCTCCCTTGCGAATGGCACAGTATCCGAAACCACACGCACTTCGTTTGACTTTTCAGCAAACCCGATAACCGCAAGCACATTAGTAATCACCGTCGATGCCCGTAACTTGGGCGGACTCAACGACGATATCGGTATCGATAATGTCCGATTTGGACAAGCCCAACCTGTCCCCGAGCCGGCGACCATGGCCGCGCTCGGACTCGGTTTGCTCGCGGTTGTGAGACGAAGGAACGGAAAGAGCAAGTGAAAAACACTCGAATCTCACTCGCCATCTTTGCGGTGGCGGCGTGCCTTGGCCACACCACTCTTGCCGCCCCGACGCTCCATTCCTTGGCCCACCTCGGCACGTCGCATGACCTTCTCTGGCCAACCTCCAACAGTTTTGCCAGCGCATTCGATCCCAGTGGAGGTTACGTCCAAACGTCCGGCAGCGAGGAGATTGTAGGTCCGGATCGGAACGGGGATGAGCGAACCACAACCTACGGAGGGTTCGCCTCCGCCAACGCCAGCTATGGCATGCTGAAAACGTCCATCTCGGCTTCCTTAACGAACACGTTCTACAACACGGCTAACGCGGCAAACGACATTCCGCACATATATGTTGGGGCTGGACAGGCCACGTTTACGGATACATTGCGCTTTGTGGGTTCATTCCTTCTCCCGACCTTTAAGGTCCGATACACCTACTTCGTGCACGGCGACGTGACGGGTGAGGCATATGGAGCCTTGTCCGTTAAGATCGGAACGAACAACTCGGAGACACTCTTTGTGAACAGCGATGATGGCCCGCTCATCGCGCAGTACTTCACCACGACAACCTACGAGCTAAATCCAATGCTCAGTCACGATCTGAGGACTAACTTCCTTGCCGGATTTCAGGAGGACACGAAGTTTTTGGCAGACGGATCGGACCTATCTGGCAGCGCCGACTTCTCAAGCACGATCACGATGACAAGCATCGAGATGTTCGATGAGAACAACAACCCGTTCTATGACTTCACCATCGTGGCAGACTCAGGGACAATCTATCCCGCGCACAATGCCGTGCCGGAACCTGCAACGATCATTGCCACAGGGTTTGGGTTGCTGGTCTGCTTGCGCCGTCGTAAGCAGAGGCGGGGCTAGTTCGAGAGAAGGGCGAGGCTTTAACCAGGTTGAAGACTATTCCTTAGATAGCGGAGCAGTTCTCGGCCAACGTTCGGTGGTGGCTCGCTAAACTTGAGGGGCGAGCCAGGGCCGATGTCCGTGAAGACTCGCTCAAGGAGGTCCATCTCCGCTGCGGATCGAGGCAGATTGGTTCGTGACCTCCAATCTTCCACCCAATCGACCACTGAACGGGCGAACGCTTTGTGCTCGGTGCAAGAAAGGCTGCAAGCCGCAAACTCGAATGTGGTCATCTGAAATTGCTCGGACTCGGAAGCGTTGGCATCGAAGAAACCCTGTCTTAGCATCGCCAGTACCTCTTCCTTCCTTCCCAACATCATCCGAACCATGGCCAAGCAGGGCAGCAGTGTGTCCATTGGGATCTTTCGAGATGACATCGTGCGGGTTTCATAGCACGCTTCAAGCCGTCGCAAGGCTTCCGGCCAGTTGCCCTGCATCACGGGAATGAATGCCTGATTTCCCGACCCCATAGCGTG
>JACMJO010000509.1 GCA_014380605.1 Fimbriimonadaceae bacterium
AGGTCGGTCGGTCGACAGCTTGGCTTCAACCGGCAACGTCTCCGACAAATCGGGCCGGGGCCGACACACCACTACGTCCAGCCAACTCTATCAGCTGGAAGACGGAACTGAGATCGTCGATACTCCCGGCGTCCGCTCATTCGCGGTCGACATTGAGAACGACGTGACGGAAGGCTTCCCGGACATCTTCCGAATCGGGGTGAACTGCAAGTTCAAGGATTGCCAGCACCTTCAGGAAGAAGACTGCGCGGTGAAGGAAGCTGTCCGGGACGGAACCTTACCAAGGACACGCTACGAAACCTACCGTCGAATGATGGATGGGGAAGTGGCGACCGGGATGGGCTTCGTCTGTGTGAAGTGCGGCGCGACGGCGGCAACGACCGGAGCGGGCTCTGCGCATCGAAACCACTGCCCAAGGTGCCTGCATAGCGTCCACTTGGACAAGAAGCCGGGCGACCGCTTGGCGATGTGCGGCGGAATGATGGAGCCGGTTGCGGTTTGGGTGCGAAGGGATGGCGAGTGGGCGTTGATCCACCGCTGTGCCGAGTGCGGAGCCATGAGCTCCAACCGAATCGCATCTGACGACAACGAGATGCTGCTGATGTCGATCGCGGCCAAGCCGCTATCGAAGCCACCATTCCCGCTCGAGTACATGGAGGCGTGACGTCGAACAACCGTAGCCGCAAGTCACTAACCGGATGTGCGGAAGCTAAGGGCCTGCGACTACGGAAAACCTTAAGAAAAATAAAGATCCCGGGATGGATTCTCGGCGCGGTTGCATTCCCTGGACATGCGACCGCGAAACACCAAGAAAATCATCGCCTTTACCGCCATCCCCATCCTCATTGCCGGATGGGCCCTATTCCGACCTGAGCTCGCCCTCGTCAACAACTCCGTCGATGAAGCCGCTCCCTCGGGTAAGACCTCCGAAGTTATTGGCAAAGGCGAGTTCGCCTCCTATGCCCACGAAACAACCGGAACCGCCCAGCTTCTGATGGCCGGGGACAAGAAGATATTGAGGCTGTCTGGATTCAAAACCTCCAATGGTCCAGACGTTCATGTCCTCCTGGTTAAGGGCAGCGACTCCAAGATGTTCGACGCCAATGCCGCCCTCGACCTTGGTGTGATCAAAGGCAACGTCGGCGATCAAAACTACGAACTCCCCGCCGGAACCAACCTTGCGGACTACCAATCGGTTTCCATCTGGTGCAAGCGGTTCAACGTTTCGTTTGGCGGCGCAACCCTCGCCAAAGAGATGACAAAGACTAGCTGGAGAAGCACCCACGACGGGCTTCATTTGGTCGCATTCGGTGAGATCGTCGTCACGTTCGGCAAGTTCCGCGCCGATGCTCCCGGAGTGAAGGGCAAGGCCCAATTGGTCGAGGACAAAGGGCTCCGCTTCATAAGGCTATCCGGCGCCTCCGCGGGAATGTCTAAAGGCGTCGAGGTCTACCTCGTGAAGAAGGAAACATTCTCCAAGGGCACCGACCTAAACACGCTCACCAAAATCAAACTCGGCACCTTTCAGCCTGGGGCCAAACAAGAATTCGCCGTCTCCAAAGACCTCGATCTGTGGCTTTATCGATCCGTCGCCCTCTGGGACCCTGCCGCCAAGAAAGTCGTCGGTGCCGCCAACCTTCGCTCGGCCCAAGAAGCCAAGCCTCCAATCAATCTCCTCTTTGCATAACCAAACACTTCAGACATAAGGAAAACAACCATGAAACTCAACCACATCACCCTCGCCATTGCCCTGGGCTTCGCTGCCCTGGCCACGACCCCCGCCAATTCTCAAGACAAGATGGACATGAAGCCCGATATGGGAATGGACATGAAGATGACCTCCACCGAATTCAAAGGCATCGAAGTGAACGGCGGCACTGTCGCCTTCGGCAAGGAGAAGGGCGCGATGACCCTCACCCTCAGTTCCGATTTCAAGGTCCCCGGCTCGCCCGCTCCGCACTGGCAGATCGTGGATGCTCAAGGCAACGTGTTCTTGCTCCAGCAACTCAGGATCAAGGACGACAAGCAGAACCGTTCCATCCGCCTGCCTAAGTACATCAAGAGCGTGGCCAAGGTTCAAATCTGGTGCTCGTTCGCGGAAGTCAATCTCGGCGAGGCCCCCTTCAAGAAGCCGATCATGGTGAAGTAAATCTCGCCTGCCATTTCGCACTGCCCCGGAACCAAATCCGGGGCACAATCCTTTCAACCCAAAGCCATGATCTCGATCTTTACCAAACGCCAGACTCCCAAGCCGGAATCCGGCGCCCTGGTGGAGCGGGAGTTGGAAATCCTCTTTCGAATTGCCCGCCAGCTCACCGGGAATGACTCGGACGCAGAGGACCTGGTGGGGCAAACCCTGTTTCAAGCCACCAGAGCCTGGGATAGATTCGATGGCCAGTACCCGCGCAGTTGGCTCATCAAGATTCTTCGTAACGAACATCTGGGTTCGGTTCGCGCTTCACAGAGCCGCCCGACAGTTTCCTTTGAGGACTCCATCGAGCCAGTCGAAGCCTGCTTCTGGCAGGAAATCGACTGGAAGATCGTGGGTCAAGACCTCGACCGAATCATGCGGATGCTCCCGGAGGAGTTTCGCCTCGCGGTGGCGCTTTGCGACATCGAAGAGATCACGCGGGAGGAAGCCGCCATCGCCCTGTCCGTGCCGGTCGGGACCGTCAATTCCCGCCTCCATCGGGGCCGAAAGCTGCTTCGAGCCAAAATCGTCGAGCACCTTGGAGACCTCTCCGCTAGTCAATTAGGAGTATTGCAGTCATGAACCATAAAACAGAAGGACCGCCCTGCCGGCGCATGGAGGCCTCCCTCCAACAAGCTGCGGAAGGCAAAATCACCGGAATCAAGAAGCTCTATGTTCTTGCCCATGCCGCCCAGTGCTACCGTTGCGGGACGTTTCTGGAGCGAATGCGCGCCACCCTTGCCGCCCTGAAGTCGCAGCGATTGGACGTCCCATCCGACGCCCTGGATAGGCTTCGGGAGAAGTATGGGGGGCGGGAGTGAGTCTTTGGCAGAACGCAAACTTGTTAGCGCCGCGTCATTGAGCTGTTTCATGCAAGTCGCTCAGGCGATCCGTGAAAGAGATTGCTGTCTGATTTCGCCCTGATGAACCGAACCATTCATCACCAGAGGTTATCGACCATCTAATTCGGAAAGTGCCAGATGTCTGAAGCGGGCCATAATTATGCTCCCGGTTGCGCTCCACCGCTGTAGTGCCCGCTTGAAGTGTGGAGGTTCCCAGCTTGCAATCCCTTAGTGTGTTTCTCATCTTTGTCTTTCAGCTCGCGGTCGGTCCTACCGATGTCGATGCGCGACAGTTCTCCCAGCTTAAAGGGGAATGGGTCATTGAGCGGGCGATGTCCGATGGTCAGGAACTCCCCCCTGCCGATTGGAAAGGGAAGAAGGTTGTTTTTGCCTCGACTGAATCCAAGACCCTGGCCAACTCGATCGCTTTCAACGGGCGGCTTCGCACCAAAGGAAAGATGGCGTGGATTGAGACCAAAACTGTGACCACGTGTTCAGGAGATC
>JACMJO010000510.1 GCA_014380605.1 Fimbriimonadaceae bacterium
TCGACGACGTCGAGATCGAACGATTTGATTTGAAGTTCCCGGTCGTATCCCCCCACATCATGGGCGTTGCGACCCGTTAGGATTTCTGCCCAAGACCCTTCGCCATTTCATCGCATTTCGTTGTTTCGTCGTTCCTGAAATCATGAATGCGAGAACGATGGCAATTTGTTGCCTGCCAGTTTTGGCCTTGATAGGCTGCGATCCCAAGTCTGGTGTGGCAACTACAGGCAAAGTTGCAGAGCCAACATCCGCAAAAGTTGTCAAGCAAGACCTAGTCGGAT
Source organism: Fimbriimonadaceae bacterium (assembly GCA_014380605.1). Classification (GTDB taxonomy): domain Bacteria; phylum Armatimonadota; class Fimbriimonadia; order Fimbriimonadales; family Fimbriimonadaceae; genus 55-13. The sequence continues at coordinate 282 of JACMJO010000510.1, forward strand.
ACGCCTTTTTTGAAGGCAAGGTGGTCACACCCCCTGGCGCGCAAGCTACCGTTGTTTCCCCGTACGACGTAGCCCTCGGTGAAGTGTTGGTGAGCCAAGGCAAGCGAGTTGGCCGGGGCACGACGATTGCAACCATGCAATTCCCCGATCTGAAAGCCTCAGTTGACCAAGCGGAGATGAACCTGAAATCGGCCCAGTCCTCGTATGCCGCTGCGAAGGCGCAATACGAAGCGCCCGTCCGCGAAGCTGAGCGGATGCTGTCTGAAGCCCGAACGGCAGAGAAGCAAGCCAGGCAAGACGTTCAAGCGGGCGGATCATCAGATCTTGTCTCGGCAACAGATTCAAGAAAGATGGCAGAAGCGGCGGTTCAGTCGGCCAAGGCCACCATGAATTCACAGGTCCTTCCCGAGAAGCAGGCCATGGATATCGCGGCGGAGTATCTGAAGGATGCCCGTGCGGGTGCTCGCGTTGCGAATATCAGAACCCCGATTTCCGGAACGATCGTGACTTTGGAAGCCAAACCTGGCTTGGTCGTGAAATCCAAACAGACCCTAGCCACCATCGTCGATTTGGCGGCGGTTCGGATTCAAGGCATAGCGCCGCCTGCTCAGAAAGACTTAGTCAAGCGGGGAGTGGAAGTTCTCATCGCCCTTGACGGAGCCAATTCCGATCCCTTCAAAGGCGTTGTGAAGGAAGTCTCGATTCTGCCGCCCTCCGAAGGTGAATCTAGCCCAGGCTATCTTGCCGTTATCGACTTCAACAACGAGAAAGGGTGGGTTCTCCCTGGAACTGCCATCAAGCGACTCGGCGTGCAAACAGGAACTGCAAAAGATGTGCTTGTGGTACCGGTAGGAGCCGTAGAGACCAAAGATGGCAAGTCGAGCGTCTTGGTACAGAAAGGCTCGGAGTGGGTTCCCACCGAGGTAACGATCGGACTCACCGATGGGGCCGTGGTGGAAATCAAATCTGGCATTAATGAAGGCGACGTTGTCAAAATTCCAGGCTAACTTAATGGCGCCTTAAGGCGATTTAGCATTTCATTTCATCTTCAGTAAGTGTGCGTTAACATCACGGCATGTTGAGGTCGCTTTTTGTTGCTTCGTTCGTTGCCCTTTCCTTGTCGGTTGAGGAAGAGGCTTTCACGTTGCGTATGACCGGAAGCGCGAAGAGGATTACTGGCAAGGTTCTGGCTGGCAAAGACTATGTTGCTTTACAGGACCTGGCCTCGATCATGGGCGCTAAGGTCACTGTAGAGCGAAACAGCGCTAACCAGAGGGACCTCCTCTTGGTGTCGGGAGCGGATTCGAAGGGCGGGTTCGATGATGCGGGAGAGGCGAACTTTGAGATCGAAGCGGATACTTCGGCTTGGAAGGTGATTCCCAACACCAGCGGAAAGATGCGAGTTCGAGATTTTACGACCACCAAGGAAAGCTGGAATCATGTAGGCGAGTTGGAAGTGGCGCCGAGCAGTTTCCTTGTCGAGGGGCGCATTCCCCGAGGGCAATCGATATTGTCCTTCTATTGTGTGTTTAAGGATGCCGAGGGCAAGACCATGGATCGCAGGATCACGCATGTAACCGGAGTTAGCTTCGAGGGCGGGAAATACCCCTTCACCATCAATGCCGGCAATCAAACTGGCAAGCTTCCGAAGACGATCGGACTACGGTTCAACTCTGCCTACGAGCCGGGCGAGCAGTAAGCGCTATCCATTGAAGGCCTCTTCCAGCTCGGCCAGATCCAGCTTCACCATCTTCAGCATGGCGGCCATCATCCGCTCGGCCTTTGCCTTATCAGGGTCGAGCATCATCGTTTCTAGTGCGATTGGAACGACCTGCCAACTCAAACCATATTTGTCCTTTAGCCAACCACATGCCTGAGGCTCGCCGCCTTCCAATAGCTTGTCCCAGTAATAGTCCACCTCCGCCTGATCCTCACACTCGATTAGGAACGAAACCGCCTCGTTGAATTTGAACATCGGCCCGCCATTGATTCCGGTGAACCTTTGGCCGTTCAGTTCAAAGTTGACGGTCAAAACCGTCCCTTTTGGCACTTTAGAGACTTCCGCCGCCGATTCGCCATAGTGGGTGATCTCTTTGACCTTGCTGTTCTTAAAGATCGAGACATAGTAGCGAGCGGCCTCTTCGGCCTGAGTGTCGAACCAGAGGTTGGGGACGATCATTTTCATGGGCTAACTCTACTCTCTCATCAGACTTTGCCAGCTTGCAGATCGGTTCCTGCCCCTTGCGTTTTTCTTGGTAGCCCTTTGTGCTTGTTTTCTTTGGACCCAATTTTCTCCAACCTTAGTTGACAAAACCGTGTTTCAAAACCTTAAAGGTATGAAGCAACCCTTGGCGATTCTTTGCGGCACCCTTTGCGTCTCTGCGCGAAAGCACTCCCCCAACCTCATCTGTCCTATCGGTCCAATATGTCCTACCCGTCTTATCTCCTCCTCCCCCGCTCCCCATCTCCTCCGCTCCAGAAGTGGTCCAAATTCACATCCCAGAAACACAAGTGTCAGAACACAGTAAAAAACGACACAGAAAAATCAGCTTCCTTTGAACCTGAGCAAACCGGTCAAATCTAGATTCAAATTTGGTCGCAAAACGGTCGCGACCAGGTTCAAAACCCGTCGAGAAAAAACGCGACGACTGGGACAATTACCTGGTGCTTGTTCACCATAAACTAATTTTATTAGGGGTGGCGTTGGCGATGGGCTTCGTAGAGCAGGATGGTGCCAGCCATGGCGAGGTTGAGGCTGTCGACTCCCTTTACCATGGGAATGTGGACGAAAGCATCGCAGGTTGCACGCTGAGCATCGCCCAGGCCCTGGCGTTCCTCGCCGAGCATGATGAGAGCGGGTTTGCGGTAGTCGAGGCGGCGATAGTCGGTGGAGGCGCCGCCGTCCGCGCCGATGATCCGAATTTCGTATCGGCGGGGCCAGCGTCGGATGGCCTGGTGACTTGTCGAGATGATCTGGAGGGCGAAGAGAGAGCCCATGGAAGCGCGGACAACGAGGGGATCGTAGGGGTCGGCGCGATCTCGGGGTGGGCCAAAAACCATGAGACCGGTCGCGCCAGCAGCGTGGGCGCTTCTCAGGAGCGTGCCGAGATTGCCCAGCGTGCGAATCTGTTCTATTCCAAGCCAGAGGTCCTTTCTTCGGACAGAGCCGGGGAGAGGTTGCCATTGCTGGCGGAGGAGGAGAATGACGCCCTGAGGTTCCGGCGCACGGGCAAGGTCTTCAAACTGGCTTCGGGTCAGGTTGAGTACGGGACAACCTTGGCTTTTAAGGTCTTGGACGATTCTCCGGGCTTCGGTGGAATGAAGCAGTTCTCGGCAGATGGCGAGAGCGGCAATGGGAGCTTTGTTCGAGACGGCCGAATGAAGGGCGCGGAAGCCCTCGGCCAAGTAGAAGCCATGCCGATCTCGAACGGAACGGTCAGTCAGGGATTGGAGAAGGTCGAAAGTCAGGTCCCCGTTGAGGGGACAGAGGGCGAGGGACGCGGGCAAGTTACTTTGCCGCATCCTCCTTGAGCGCCTGTGCGCGGTTGTTATTCATGTTTTGATCGGCTTAAAGCCTGTTAGGATTCTGCCACAAACCATCTGTTTGGCGGAGACAATCTCTGTTTTGAAAGGCTAGTTATCCACGTATTTTCCCCAGCTTCAAACGGAAGATGGGCTGAATCTTTGGGATCGGCGAGAGTCGCCCTTATACTCAACATCGGAACTTCTTGGCCATGCAACTTATCAAGACTTCGATTGCCGCCATCTGCTGGGCTGGACTTTGCTCCGTCGCGGCGAGCGCGCCGCTCACGTATGTGTTGAACACCAACACCACGATCGATCTAACCAACGTGGCGACCAATGGGAGCGTGCCCTACGGGACGACGACATTCGCTTCCAACAGCTTGGCGTTGGGACCGACGGGCACGCTTTACAGCGCCAACAGCCCGGGAATGCTTTGGGACGTAACCGGTCCGCCGATCCCAGTTGGTCCAACCGGCAAGACGCAGATTGGCGATTTGGACTACGCGAATAACGGCCTTTGGGGATACTCGAACGGGTCAAGCGAGCTGTTCTTCTTCGACCTAGGTTCATTGAGCGTCACGTACTCGCAGGCAATTAACCTTCCGGCTAATGCGGTCGTGACCGGGGTTGCCCATCAGGCATCGAGCGGAGACGTGTTCCTGAGCGCAAACAACGGTCTGAACAACGACTTCCTGCTTCGAGTGCCATCGTTTGCGACTTCGGCGACCTTGGTTGGGCCGATGAGTCACGGCGATGCGTTCAGTTTCATCAGCGATATCGATTTCGATGCTTCGGGCACGCTGTATGCGATGACTTGGTTCAATCGTTACTTCTATTCGGTTTCGACTTTGACGGGTTCGACCTCGCTAATCAGCACCGGGCCGCATCGAGACACGACGGCGATGGCCCTGAATCCGGTTCCAGAGCCGGCGAGCTTGGCAGCGCTGGGGGCAAGCCTCCTCTTCATGGCTCGGAAGCGGCGGCGAACACGCTGAGCTAAGCCTTGGCAATCCAGTCGATATCGATTCCCCGCACCATCAAGAGTTCTGATAACTGTCCGACGTGGCCCTGGATATGGCGCAGGTTCATGAGCTCGTGGCTCAGCTTGCTCATGTTCTTGTACCAGCGAAAGCCGGTTTCAGCTGATTCCAAGTCGAGACCGTCGACGGTCGGATCGATGAGGGAATCGACGAAGGCGATGTAGTCGGCCAGTTCTTGTTTGGTTGTGGGCTCGGCGTCTTCGGGGAATTCGTAGGGCTCGATGTCCCATGGCTTTTGCCACATGGCATCGTAGTAGCCTGGCCGTCGTCCGGGCCAGGGTTGGAAAGCATCTTCGTTCTGGCCGAGATAGAGGTGGGTGAAGTAGACGGCATGGAAGGCGATGCGCCAGTAGGCGCGGTAGATGACGCGGTCGCCGTCGTTGTTTGCGGGATTGGGGGTTGTCCAGAGGTCGTCTGGACACTTCTGAACGCATTCGACGAGCATCGCGAGTCCGGCGTGATATTGCTCTTTTAAGGCGGGCTTCAGGTCCATGGTCTAGTTTGGCATTGCGGCGCAGTTGTCGGAATTCGGGTTGGGTGGAGAAACATTAACCGCAAAGGAACGAAGGGCGCCAAGGTTACGCAAAGACTTCGATCCGCGCTTACCGGATCTTAGGTCAGAAACACAACGAGACGGCGCCACGACGAAATCGGAAATCGAATCGGAAATCGATATCTATTTCAATTTGGCGCCCGGGAAATTTTCTCCATCTAGAAACGCCTGAATTCGCTCGCGCAGAGCGTTCTTGCGCGGTCCGTAGCAATAGATACTGAATTCGCCTTGGCCACAGTCGTTCCCATCGACAAAACCGATTTCTGAGCCCTCAAGGGCTGCTTCAAGCCGTTCTTCCAACGCGGCGCAACGATCAAACGCGGCAAGGTCTCCGGTTGGGCACGGAAGGCGGACAACGACTTTGGCCCTGGCGGCGGGAAGAGGGTCCGACAGGCTGAACGATTCCTTGAAGTCGCATAAATCAGCTCTGACCACTCCGTTTAGCTCAATGGTGATCGCCTTTGGATTTAGGATTGGGCGGCCAATGCGCTCTGCCACTTGCCGGAGGATGCGCTGGCGGTTCTGAAAGGAGTCAGGCTCGGACGACAAGACCTCGGCATAGAGCTCTTTCACTACTGGTTTACCGCCGACTTCGATCTTAAGTCGATCGGCGGACACGAAGTATTTGGCGATGAGGGTGCGGAGCACGGACTCACTTTACAATGACTGAGGGTCTACTAATCTGCTGATCACGTTAACGCCAAGGGAAGGGTGGAGAATTGGGTCCGAGATCGGGCAGGTGATTTATTGCTCTGGTTCGAAGGACCACGTAGTCGGCGAAGTCGTAGAAGGCATCCCTTCGCGAAAGAAGGTCCATCGCGACCCTAGCTCCAAGCCCATCGGCCCGCTGATAGTCATATTCGCACGGATGGGCGATCACCTCATTGAACATCGCCTGGGCGGCTTGCTCGTCACCCGCCAGTCCCAAGAGCATGGCCGAGCAGAAGTCGGGAATCTTCATCTTGTTCTGCGCGCGCAACTGATTTACGAAGTCGGCGGGAGTATGAATATTGTTTACAAGATCGAGCGCGATCGGTAATAGGCTCTGTACCATCTCCTCAAACTGAGCCTCGAAATTGTCTTCGTTGCCGTCGAGATCTACCCAAAGACGCGGCGAGGTCACGCCATTGTATATCCACCCCTGCGTACCCGTTAGGAAACACTGCAAACCAACATCCCCATAGCTTCCCTTCGACCAACCGCTTGGATCGAAGTTGAGTCGGGCGAGCCACCAGCCTCCGTCGTGAGCCCAGTAGCGGTCGTTCAAGCGAATGAAGCCCATCGGCTTCAAGAGCTTCTTCGTCACGCGGTTGATGGCTTTGTTGGAGTCAGACTTCACGACGAGAGGATATCAAAATCCCATTGATTGCAGGTGCCGGATCA
>JACMJO010000511.1 GCA_014380605.1 Fimbriimonadaceae bacterium
CGCCTTGGCGATCACCTCGGATACTACTGCGGACGAGTGTGGGTGAGCCCCCATGACCCCAATGAGGTTGTGACTTCGGGTGTGTTGCTGCTTCGAAGCAAGGACGGGGGAAGAACCTTTACCGAGACCGCCGACACTGCCCACTCGGATCATCACGCCTATTGGTTCGATCCCTCAAACCCTGCAAGGCAGTTCAATGGCAACGATGGTGGAATGTACGCGACTGGCAATGGTGGCGATAATTGGCGACATTGGAATAACCTTGCGGTGGGCCAATTCACGACCATTGCGGTGGACAACAAGACGCCCTACAACATCTATGGTGGCCTTCAGGACAACGGGACGATGAAGGGACCCGCGACTCGGGGTTTCCGAAGTGGCTGGACTTCTATTGGTGGAGGTGATGGAAGCGCGATCGCGGTCGATCCTCGAGACGGGGGCGATCTTGTGTACATTGCATCCCAGTTCGGTTCGCATAGCGCGCTGAATCAGAAGACGAATGAAAGATGGAGTGCAAGGGCGCAGGGGCAAAGGCTACGCTACAACTGGATCTCCCCGTTAATCGTGTCGTCGCATCATCCCGATATCGTCTATCTTGGGTCTCAAAAAGTACACAGATCGATGAACTCGGCCCGTGGTTACACGGATATTTCCGACGACATCACTCGGAATGTTCCGAACGGCGACGTTCCCCACTCGACGATCAAAGACCTCAGCGAAAGCCCATTGCAGTTCGGACTCCTTTACGCTGGTTGCGACGACGGGAGCGTGAAGATGACACCCGATGGCGGGTTCCAGTGGATCGACATCTCCACTCCGCAACCTAAGAAGTGGGTGAGTCGGATTGTGGCGAGTAAGTGGGATAAGCCAACCGTCTATTGCGCCCAGAGCGGTTATCGCGAAGACGACTTCAGCGCCTACCTCTGGAAATCCACCGACTTCGGCAAGACCTGGAAGTCGATCGTGGGCAACCTTCCCGCCGAGACCATCAACGTCATCCGGGAAGATCCAGCCAGAAAGGACGTTCTCTACGTCGGCACCGACCTTGGCGTCTACGTCAGTTTCGATGGTGGCACGGCGTGGGAAACCCTGCACGGCGGACTCATGACCACGCCCGTTCACGACCTGGTGGTCCAACCTCGGGAGAACGAGCTCGTGATCGCCTCGCATGCTCGGAGCGTCTGGGTATTGCCACTGGCATTAGTGCATGAATTGACTCCAGAACTTAGATCAACCGATCTTAAGCTTTGGCCGCTTGTCGAGATGAGACGGTCGCGCACCTGGGGCTACAACTATGCGGGTGGAGAGTGGAGCTCCACCGACCAGAACGTGCCTCCGCTCAAAATCACCTTCTGGACCAAAACTGCGGGCCCAACCACGATTCGAATCAAAGACGCTAAGGGGGCGATCGTGAAGGAGATGAAGGTTACGGCGCTGAAAGGCTACAACTTTGCCGATTTCAGTCTCCTCTTAACTCCCGGCAAGCCAGGAACCGCCCTGATTACCAAACCCAAGACGGGGGCAGAAGCGGTGAAAGACCCGTACGAGTCAGAGCGGCCGAAGTTCTTGGAAGCGGGCGACTACACGGTTGAGATCGAGGTTGGCGGCAAGACCACGGGTGGGAGTTGGAAGCTGACACAGGGAACGTAGATTGGTGTGAAAAGCCGGGTTTGGAGTGTGTTAGTGATCTTGCTTGGCTGCCTCTGTTTGGCGGCCGAGTTCGGAATTAGCTTTCATTGCTCATTCAAGGGAATTGGCGAACCTATGCCGTGGCGCAGTTACTTTGAGTTTGGCGTTGTTGAGTTAGTCAGATGTGTCGAGTTTGGCCTCTTCGTATTTGTGCCCATTATCTCAGGCGTGGTCCTAATCGCCTACCACCACGGGTTTGCTGATTCTTGGCGATCTGCGTGCAAGATCGTGTTTGCTTTCCTGGTTCCCGTCCTGATATGGAGCGTAGCGACTCTTTGCTTAGGGGCGGGGAGCGATACCCAAGGACCAGGCGAAAAGCCACCGCCATGGCTCACCCAACCACTCATTCAGGTTGTAGGTTGGTGGTGGTGGATACTCGTCTTTGTTAGCGTCGGGTTTTGGTGGCTTAGCAGGGATATGAAGCGAGCGGTTGGACATGGAATCCCGCTGGCTTTCTGGAAAGTGTATGAGACCCCAGAAACTTTGAAGAAGTTTGTCTGGCTTGCTTGCTCTTGGTCGATCCCATTTGTTTGGATCGTGTTGAAGTTCTTGACCCCTACGGCGCCACCGCAATGAGTTTCAATACTCGACGATGGCTATTGCTCGTTGTAGGCTTTGTCGCCCTATGGATTGAATCGGCCTACTGCTTCGGAGCCGTGTTTGGCGGCTTCGACGAACCCTTTCCAACCGTTGAGGACTACTTCCGTGCCGTGGGGTCAACATCTATCGCGGGAACCTGCATTTGGTTTTTCCTTTTGTCTGGACTCGCGGTGATCCACTATCTGTTGATCCTGTGCCAGCGACGACCTCGGTGGGATGAACTCGCCAGAACGGCGATACTGATGTTCGTGCCGACGGTTGTCTGGGCAACGATTCGGACTCTCAGTGAGGCGAATAGTGCGTACTTGAGCTTGATGACCCCTGCGCCAGCGTGGATGGACCACCCGCTCATCCACTTCTTCGGCAGCGAATGGATACTGCTGATCCTGTTTGTAACTTGTCTCGCGCACTGGGCTTGGCAACTGACGGCGGCTCTTAAGACAACCCGAGTGCCCAAAGAGCTTGCTAGTTAGTCCCGCAACCCCGGGTACAACTAGCGCGTTTGGAATAAAGGTCTATGTTCTCTTGGTTATCAGATCCTAACGCGTGGGTTGCGTTGCTCACCTTGTTGGTTCTCGAGATCGTTCTCGGGATCGACAACATAATTTTCATCTCGATCCTTTCGAACAAACTGCCTGAGAGTCAGCAAGCTAAAGCTCGACAAATCGGCTTGTTGCTGGCACTGGTGACAAGAATTCTCTTGTTGCTGTCCATCAACTGGGTGAAGAACGCCGTCGATCCGGTTTTCACGCTGCCATTCCCCGCAATTCCACCCGATGCAACCGCGGAAACGATCAAGAGTTTGAACGAGATCAGGGGCATCTCTTGGCGCGACATCATCCTTGGCGGCGGTGGACTATTCCTCATCTGGAAGTCGGTCAAAGAGATCCACGGGAAGCTTGAGGGCGAAGAAGGACATGGCGAAACCAAAGGCGCGGTCACGATGGCGGGAGTCCTAATCCAGATCATGATCCTAGACGTGGTGTTCTCTCTAGACTCTGTCATCACTGCGGTGGGAATGGTTGATCAAGTGGGCGTGATGATTACGGCGGTAGTGCTGGCAGTTGCCTTCATGCTTGTCTTTGCGGGCTCCATCTCCAAGTTTGTGGAGCGTCACCCAACTGTGAAGATGTTGGCGTTATCGTTCCTGGTTTTGATCGGAGTGAACCTTGTGGCCGAAGCGGGTGGCCAGCACATTCCCAAGGGCTACACATATTTCGCGATGGCGTTCGCGGTCTTGGTGGAGATGCTGAACATCAAGCTAAGAAAGAGCTCGGACAAGCCCGTCAAGCTAAGAGAACCATTTATCGAAGAAGGGCAATAAAACTGTCAATTGAGCCCAACCCAATCGGGCTCACTGGCTTCTGTCCATCGCGCAAAAATCTCAGAAATCTCTTCTCCATCCAAGGGGCCATCGGCTACCGCTCTGGCGTTAGCGTCCCAACGGTGTGGCTTAGAGGTCCCCGCAATCGCCGTGCAAACGCCCGCCTGAGTGAGGGTAAAGCGCAATGCGAACCCCACCGACTCGCCAAGGCTCTCGCCAATAAACGGATAGGCTAGCTTCTGCAATCGATCAAAGTAAGGCTTGGCGTAGCCCGAGTCTGGCGGCTCTGGCCAGTTTCTCCATGCCACGTTGGCTACCGGTCGCTTGGCGATGACGCCTACACCATGATCCACACAGTAGGGAAGGAGCAGACTGATGGATTGCTGATCGGCGATGTTGACCGAGGTCTGCAGTGAATCGAAGACTCCCAGTTCCAGGGCGAACCTTGCGGTTTCTCCATCCCCGCTGTAGCCGATGTACCGGGTCTTGCCTTGCTCTCGGGCCCGATGAAGGCGATCCACCACATCGCCCTGTTCCAGCACATCGCGGCCACAGCTATGGAGCTGAATGAGGTCTAAATAGTCAGTCTTGAGCCGTTTCAGGCTGTGGTCGATGGACTGGCTGATCTGATCGGGATGCCAATCCGGCAAACCTGTTTCCACCCCAAATGAGTGCCCGCACTTGGTGAAGAGGTAGTAATCCTTGCGCCGGTGCGACACAGCTTCCCCGATGAGCGACTCAGACTCCAGATAACACTCGGCAGTGTCGATGACATTCAGTCCGTTGTCCAGAGCGTGATTAAGCATCTGGGTCACCACCGCTTGATCGGTTCGCTCGTATCCGATCTCAGACGTGCCAATACCGAGCACGCTCACGTGCATGTCGGTCGTGCCAAACTGGCGGCGTTCCATTACTTTGCCCCTTCTGAAGTGATAAAGACGAAGTCGCCAATGCCTCGCGCCACCATCGAGGCTTCCTTTGCCTGACTCATCACAACCGTGACTCCTCGCTTCTTGGTGCGCCTCTCGATTCGGTAGTTGATGCCTTGGCGATACATGATGTGCCCGGCTCCGGCGATCACCACAAACACCGTCTTGTCATCGCCAAACCGCTCCATCCACTTGATCGCGGTGTCGGCCATCCCTTCATCCCAGAGGACTTGGGCGCTGTAGATGTTGTCGCCCTGCGGACCGGTCATGGGATGCCCACCCATGAGGCCGTTGAAGACCATTTTGTGAGCGCCGTTCCCAAGGAAAATCTCCTTGGGCAGTTGAAGTTTCTGCTCGGTTGTTAGCCCCGCAAGGCCCTTTCGACCAACTTGTCGAACCCAGTCGCGTGGGACGTTGAGCGCCACCATCGGCAGTTTGCTTTCCTTTGCGGCTAGGAACACGGGTCGATAGAACTCGAATGGAAATCCCCACTGGGTTTTCCATTCGCTCTTTTCCAGGAACTCCTCCTCGCCCAGCCCACCGCCCGACCACTGGTCGAGCCAATCCTGCTTGGGCCGGGTGTACATCTCAAGCCCGATAACGACTCGTCTGCCGCGAGCCACCAGAGCCTTGATGACGTCGGCCTGGAGTTGCTGGTGGGGTTTGGTCGCGTGGTTTTCGCCTAGGAACACATAAGGCTGGCCATCTGCCGCCTTTGCGATATCTTCCGCGGTCGAAGGTTTGCCATCCCGCGCTGATGTAAGTTGATTGAGTTCCGCCCGAATTTCCATTCGGGGCCCAATTGGCAAGCGCATTGGATCGACCGGCGTCGTCTGTTGATTAAAGACAATGAAAGCGGCAAGCGCGGACATGGCTCGATTCTACGCTCCCCAGCGGGTACATTGCGCATCCATGCGTGCCGTGTTGTTTCTTTGCGTTGTCGGAATCGTTGCGATCTCCGGGTGCGGAGACAAAAGGGCGAATGTTGCCAATGTTCCTGACGCGCCGACTCCGGCGGGAGAGATTTACGAGCAATTGAGGAGCGGAGTGTTTCAGATCAACGCGGGACTGGATTCGATTGAAGCGGCCCTAGGGGAAGCAAAGAAAGCAAGTCCATCGACTTCGGCGGTTAAAGAGTCGCTCGCCGACATCCAGGCATCCATCGATAGCGCTGGCGATGGCCTGGGGGAAGAAGCCGCTGAAGAGCCGCAGAAGGGCACCGATCTGCCGACTTTGGATGCCCGTCGAAAGAAGCTGATCGACTTGGTGAACGACTCCCTTCACGATCTACGAGATGCACGAGGCATTGTCAATAGTTTGGCGGGTGAGAGTGGGCAAGGTCCGTTGGATGCTATAGGAATCAAGATCGATGTGGCCATGGACGACCTCAAGGGCGCCTTGGAAGCCTTGGGCGGGAAGGAAGCCGTCGAAGGATAACCCCTGGGATCGCCGAATTCATTCGGCAAGCAGGATTGTAACAGTCGCCACCTTGGATTGGGTCATGCCTGCGGCCACCTGAGATTTATTCCCAAATCGGGAGGTCGCCAAACCTTTCCGCCGAATGAATTCGGCGATCCCAGGAAACTTGGTGCCGGGGGCGGGACTCGAACCCGCACGATCTCTCAATCAATGGTGTTTGAGACCACCGCGTCTACCATTCCGCCACCCCGGCGCGGACTTGGGATGATACCCGCGTTAGGGATGATGGGGTTGATGGGGTGGTTGCATGCTTAGGATGATGGAGGTGATGAAATCTAAACCTGCAGTCACCAACTACCTCTGCTGCCCCACCCTTTCTCCTCAATCACCCATTCATCTCTTCATCCCGAAGAATGGTCTTAGAAAACTAAGACCCTGCAAAACCCGGTTCTCCTCCCATCATGCAGGGGTCGGGTGGAATCAAGAGCCATCCGGCGCTCAACAGGAGGTTCATATGAACAAACTCAACGCGGTGCTGCTTGGCACCGTGCTTTCGCTTACCATCCTAACGGTAGGGTGTGATCCGAAGGCCGCCGCCGCTTCAAGCGGTATCGAAATCGTTTCGATTAAGCTCGACGACTGGACCAATCCCAAAGATGGGAAGGTCTATGTGGTCGCGCTTCCAACCTGGAAAAACAACGGCAAAGAAGACGTTCGCCAGGTCACTTTCATGGCCGCCATCAAAGGCGAGGAGGCCACCCAACCGAAAAACGATCTGAGCGAGCCGCAATTCTATGGTGGAGTCGTGGAACCCGGCACGACCGTCGAACCCAAAAGGGTTCCCGAAGACGGCGTGGTGATTGGTGAAAAGGAGACCTTCAAAGAGCTGACTGCAGACTCGGTCGAAATCTCCGCGATTGCCTCAGGTACAGACTACGTTCCGCCGAAGAAGTCGGACGTCTGAACTGGGATCAAAGGATTGGAGGGTCAGGGAAACCTAATTCTTCAATCCCCAACGCTCTGAGATAAACTCTCACCCAATGAAGGTTTTGGTGGCGGACAAGTTTGAGCAGAGTGGATTGGATGGATTGAACGGCCTAGGCGTCGAGGTCCAGTACAACCCTGATCTCGCTGACGAAACGCTCGGCCAAGCATTGAAAGAGACCCAGGCCGATGTCCTGGTGGTCCGATCCACCAAGGTCACGGAAGCCATGATGGAGGGCTCCAAGCTTGGCGTCATTATCCGGGCAGGCGCGGGTTACAACACCATCGACGTAGCGGCTGCAAGCAATCGGGGAATCCTCGTCACCAACTGCCCCGGCAAGAACAGCCAAGCCGTTGCCGAACTTGCGTTCGGGCTGATCTTAGCCTTAGACCGCCACATTCCCGACAATGTCGCCGAGCTTAGGGCGGGAAGGTGGAACAAAAAGAAATACTCCAAGGCCAAAGGCGTTTATGGTCGGACTCTTGGCCTGATCGGCATGGGCAAGATCAGCCAGGAGATGATTCCCCGGGCGAAATCCTTTGGAATGAATGTCGTGGCCTACTCGCGATGGATCACTCCCGATATCGCGGCCGCGCTGGGAATCGGTCGCGCTTCCTCCCTTGAGGAACTGGCCGCAATGAGCGATGTGGTCTCTGTTCACGTCTCATTAACCTCCGAGACGAAGAACTCGCTCGGGGCGAAGTTCTTCTCTAAGATGAAGACGGGGGCGTACTTCGTCAACACCAGCCGTGGAGAGGTGGTCGACCAGGTGTCGCTCCTGAAGGCGATCGAGGAGAAGGGAATTCTTGCCGGACTGGACGTGTTTGAGGACGAGCCAACCGGTGGGGAGGGCGACTATCAAGGCGTGTTAAAGGACAATCCAAACGTCTACTGCACCCACCACATCGGCGCATCGACAGATCAAGCGCAAGAGGCAGTGGCGGCAGAGACGGTTCGCATCGTCCGCGAGTACAAGACCACCGGCGTTGTGCCAAATGTCGTGAACATCAAGAAAGCGGAGGTCGCGACTCACCTGCTGGTGGTTCGACACTTGGACAAGGTCGGCGTCCTGGCGCATGTGTTGGGTGTGTTAAAGGACGAGGGCGTCAGCGTTCAGGAAATGGAGAACATAGTGCTCGGCGGCGCGAAGTCGGCGATTGCGCAGATTTCGTTGGACAAGGAGCCGTCGCCCGATGCGTTGCTGAAAATCAAGCTGAACGACAACATATTTGACGCCAGTGTGTTCCCGATCGAAAAGTCTTCGTAGGTCCTGGAACAAATCTGCAGTTGCCCAGTCCTATCGCTAGAGGACTGTGACGACTCTCGCCGATGGTCGGACTCAAACCGACCCAATATGGGATCACTGCAATCGGAAAAGCTCCGCTTGGCCAGATGATGTTTTAGCAGGTCACCGCCCAACTATCGAAGGCTATATCAAGAGCCGAGCCCGAACTCGCGAGGACGCCGAAGACCTTGTCCAA
>JACMJO010000512.1 GCA_014380605.1 Fimbriimonadaceae bacterium
CATCTGATTCAAGCCTTCTGTCCCGTAGTCCATCACATGGTTATTGGCGAGGCTGACCATGTCGATTCCACAACCTTTGATCCCGAGGACATGGAGTGGATCGGCTTTGAGAATGTACTGGGTGCGAGCCCGCAGTTCTGCGGCGGACTTGAACGGCGTTGCCCGAGTTGAACTGGTTAGGGGAATCTCCAAATTAGCGATGCCAACGTCCCCCGACTCGAACAGCGGACGTAACGCTGCAAGGGGCTTCAGCTTCACCGGAATTTGGTTGAGCATGATATCGCCGCCCAGAACGATCGTGCATTTTTGAGTCTGAGACAGGGTAGCAGCGGCAAGAAGCGAGAGAACCATTGGGTCAAAGGATACATGACCGATAGATTTGGCGACCCATTCACGACAATAATGCAGGAACGTCGCTGTCTGCTGACCGTTAACTACGTACCAAATGAAATACATGAAACCAATCCAATCAATGAAGTGGGTGGCCTTGCTGGTGCTCGCAACCGCCGCCGTCGCTGCCCAGGATTCGATCGTTATCCGCCGCGAGCTTAAAGCAGGGTCGTCGGAGACATACAAGATCGAGAACGAGATCAAGCAGTTCGTCGACATTCCGAACATGGGTGAGCAGGATATGATCATCACTCAGATCGCGACGGTCGCTGTCAAGACCGTGAAAGTGAATTCGGAGAAGGGAACCGCCGATATCGAGACGTTGACCAAGGTTGAGAAGGCGAGCTTTGAAGGCAGTCTTGCCTCTATGGCGGGAGGCGGTGGAGATGGAAAGCTTCCCGATCCCAAGGCGGAAAAGGGAACTTTGGATGCGCGCAATCGAGTTCTCATCGCCACCGACCCTAAAGCTAAGCCCGAGACCGGGACGGGACCAAGCATGGGCATTCCAGGAATGGGTTCCATGGGGGCACAGATACTCTTGAACCTTATTGAACTGCCGGAAAAGGCGATGAAGATTGGCGACTCGATGCAGGTAGCCATGCCCGGCGCCGCAGGAATGGCGACGATGGGCATCAAGGATCTGAAAATGAACCTAAAGCTTGTCGGTGAAAGGGAGGTCGATGGTCAGAAGCTTTGGGTAATCGCATTCAGCGGCGACATGAAGCTGGAGAGGGACCCTTCCAAGAATCCGGCGGGTCAGCAAGATCAGGGGCCAATGGGCAACATGAAGATGAGCGGAAAGGCTCAGATCTCGGGTGAGGGTCTGGTGGATAAGGCTACCGGGAAAACCGTTTCAAACTTGATGATTATCAAGAACGACGCCAAGATGATCGTAGAGCAAGCGGGCGGAATGGAGATTCCGATCAAGGGAACGATCACGCTCAAGTTGAGCATGGTGAAGTAGGGAGATTGTAAGGGGTAAGGCGTAAAGCGTAAGGTCTAACCAGGCTGGCTGTTAAAGGCTGTATCTGAGTAGTTGCCCAGCACCTTCGCCCTTACGCCTTACTCTTTACCCTCTCAGGTCGGTACTTCATCCTTAACATCGATACTCGCCAACTGGCCATCCCGGATATGAAAAATCCGGTCGCTCACATCGAGCATCTTATGGTCATGTGTGGCGGAGATGATGGTCACGTTCTGTTCGTGATTCAGTTGGCGGAGCAGGTCGATAATCTCTTGGCCCGTCTTCAGGTCCAGGTTGCCGGTCGGTTCGTCGGCAAGGACGATGCTGGGGCTGTTAGCCAAGGACCGGGCGATTGCCACGCGCTGTTGCTGCCCCCCCGATAGCTCGCTGGGCCGGTGGTGATAGCGGTGCCCTAAACCAACCAACTCAAGGAGCCCCATGCCCTTTTCATCAGCGTCATCGGGGGAGGTGCCTGCAAACAGCATGGGCAGGGTCACGTTTTCCAAAGCGGTGCGAACGGTGATCAAATTGAAAGTCTGAAAGATATAACCGATCGTGTGGCACCGGAGAAAGGCGAGTTCTCGGGGAGTTAGCTGGGCGATGTCGACGGAGTTGACGTAGACAGAGCCCTCAGTGGGTTTATCCAGACCCCCAATCATGTTGAACAGCGTGGACTTTCCCGACCCGGAAGGGCCCATGATGGACAGGTACTCGCCCTGGAAGATTTCGCACGAAACGCCGTTGAGGGCCCGGACCGCCGCTTCGCCGTCGCCGTACTGTTTGGCCAGATCGACGGTGCGAACGACGACGTTTCGGGTATCCAGGCTCACTAGACGTCCACCCTAAGCGCGGCGGCGGCAGGCATCTTGGCGGCCTGCACGGCAGGCGCGACGGCAGCGAGGATTGTCATGACAATGCCCGTTCCCGTCCCTAACAAGGTGACCAACATCACGGTTGAAAAATTAGCGCCTGCAACAAGCATCATCAAGACGGAGCCCAAGAACGCTCCAACAAAGGAGCCGATCGCGCCAAGGATGGCCGACTCTAGGAAGAAAACCTTCACGATAAACCCGTCGGATGCTCCAAGGCATTTGATGGTTCCGATCTCCCGATATCGCTCGGTAACCGACATCAGCATGGAGTTAGTTACGCCGACTAGGCACATGACAAGCGAGGTGCAGACAAGCCAAAGCAATCGGTCAGCTGATCCAGGGTCGGATGGGTCGGGTCCGGTAGCCAGTCGCATCGTCAGAACGCTTGAGAAGAAAGCGATGCCGAGGGCGATTCCCAGGCTCGTGATGGCATGCCGAAGAAACCGAACGCGAATGGATGCCAACGCCTGATTCCAGGCCACCCAGAAGGGTGGGTCGACATTTTTGAACTCGGTTTGGCTCACTTCTTGGTTGCCACCATCATCGTGATCAACTTGCGTTGGGAGAGCATTTGGAGGAAGGCGGAGAGGGATGCGTCCGCTTCCAAACGGTCTAGCTTAAACTCTTCGCGAAGCTTCTTGGATATTCCTTCAAAAGTGTGCTTGCCATCGCAGAGATTCCAGACGAAGGCACCAACCGTTTCAAGTTCAAAGTGTTTCACATCCGGCTTGCCTGCCTTTTGGGCGATCTTGCCGATCACCCCTCGACCCTGGCTGGAGAGCAGGGCCATAAGGATGACGGTGCCGTCTTCCTGGGTCTCCGCTACCACGAACGTGTTGCGGGTGGGTTTCGTCTTCCGCAATGCTTCCGGGTCGATCCTGACCTTGCGATCGAAGAGGCCCTTGGCTATATCAGCCAATCCCATTCGGCCCTCCCTTTATCGCCCCTGGAGATAGACTTGAGCGTAATAAGTTGGTTTCGGTCGACATCGGCGGTCGCAAGGCCGTAGACGCGGAGCAAAGGCTTTCGGAGTTCAAGCTCCAAGCCGCGTTCCACCTCTATTACCTTCGCCTTCGGCATCGCCATACTGTTCATCGCCCACTCTTCAAACGGATGTTTGGCAAGAATCTGTTCGCCAAATCCCCATCTTTCCGCCACCACGCGTCCAACTTTGTCTCGCCACTCGATTCGGGTGCGTCCAGATTGAAAGGTCTGTTTCTCCACTGCCATCATAGACCTAAGGCGAACGGAGAGTCCAAACACCGACCAGAGTTCAGTCGAGGCTTCGAGGTTTCGGAACGAGTCTCGCAGGTCGCGGAATGCCCCTTGAACCGAGCGATTTGTGATGGAGGATGCCTCAAGAAAAAAGACTCGCTCATCAATCGCCACCAGGGATCCCTTGCC
Organism: Fimbriimonadaceae bacterium; assembly: GCA_014380605.1. Taxonomy (GTDB): domain Bacteria; phylum Armatimonadota; class Fimbriimonadia; order Fimbriimonadales; family Fimbriimonadaceae; genus 55-13. Next base: position 3,631 of record JACMJO010000512.1, read on the forward strand.
GTTCCCAGCGCCTGACCAACTGTATTGCCAGTCGCCGTCTACTTGCTCTACATGGCTTGAAAATTTGGTTTTTATCTTCTTGGCATCGCGCGCGATTTTGGCGAGATAGTCGTCGAGCGAGCGCTTGGGGTCGTAGCTCTTTTTGACTTGGTTCCACCTGATCTGGTAGCTCAGGGCATCGGGTGAAGCGATTCTGGCGTAACCTTCGGCGCGCTGACCCGCGATGAGGGCGGGAGCCCAATCATCGGGATGCTCGATTTGGAATCCTTGCCAAGCGAAGATCAAGGCGTAAGCGACTTAGTCTTGGAATCTTCTTCTAGTTCTTCTTCGGTCTTGCTTTCTTTCAGACCCTTTTTGAATTCGCCCATCCCCTGCCCCATGCCTTTCATAAGCTCGGGAATCTTGGAGCCGCCAAAAAAGAGGATGATGACCCCTACGAGGATGATGATGTGCCAGGGTTGCAAGAGGTTCCCAACGAGGGGAGTGAGGTCATAGAGATAGTTCATTTGCGGCTTGCCTTATTTCAGTATACGGTAGCCCACACTAGTTCATGTCGAACTTACTGCCCATACGCTTGTTATCCATCACGACTCCGCTGCCGCCTTGGATGGTGATCCAACCTCGAGGGTTACCCATAAGCTTTGGACTGGAAGCCCGATCAAGCATCTCGTACTTTAGAGCCAGGTTCCGGCCAGTTTTAGGCGATTCAAAAATGATCACCGTATTCTTGGACCGGGCATCTTCCATCTTCTTTCCATCCATCTCGGTGTTGAAAGCCATGCCGGTCTTAGTGTCGCCGGCTGTGCAACCCCAGTCGCCCTTGGCATCCATTATCTTGAAGGGATTGCCATCTTGCTTTTCGCCTGTGGTCTCTTTGGCGACGTATGGAGCCAGTTCGTCTTGCCATTTGGCTGCCGAAGGCAATTTGCCGTCGTGCTCTCGCTCGTAGGCGCTCAGCGCTTGCTCGACGAATGTGTAGTTCATGGCGCATTCAGCCATCGGGGCAACGCCCTTGAAAATGGCCAAGCCGCCAAAGAACATCAGGGCGACGCCGCCAATGCAACAGATGGCGATTCCTCCTAAGACCAGGCCAATGATGAGACCAGTGTTGCTCTTCTTGGGCGGGGCATAGGTGGGAGGCGTTTCCATGCGTCGCATTGTAACAGAGTGCGATTTGAATCGGTAGGACCGGACCTAATCCGTTACACTATTCAGGATGGAAAAACTCAGGGATCTGCCGAAGGTGGACGAGTTGTCTCGCGACCCTGGCCTCTCCGAGTTTCCGGAGCGAATCAGGGTCGAAGCCGCCCGGGCCGCCATCGACCACATGAGACAATCTATGCTCGGTGGGGTTCACGTGGACATCTCTAGGTCGGCGCAAGTGGCCAATCTCAAAGCGCACGATATGATGGCTTCCAATCTGAGAGCCGCCATCAATATGTCGGGTGTGATCCTGCATACCGGCCTTGGACGAGCGCGGCTCGCGCCATCCGTGGCGGAGGAGATCTCACGGGTTGCGAGGGATCATGCTTACTTGGAATTTGATGTCGAAGAGGGAAGTCGCGGCGATCGGCAGAGCCACGTCCGGGATTTGCTAGTCCAGTTGACTGGGGCAGAGGATGCCCTAGTCGTGAACAACGCCGCCGCCGCGTTGGTCCTCGCTTTGAGGACGCTTGCTGAGGGGAAAAATGTGCTATTGTCGCGTGGCCAGATGGTTGAGATCGGCGGGTCGTTTCGGGTTCCTGAGATTGTCAAGCAGAGCAACTGCCACCTCGTCGAGGTCGGATGCACGAACAAGACGCACCTACCTGACTATGTGGTGGACGCCGATACGGGCGCCATTCTAGTCTGTCATCGAAGTAATTTTGAGATCGTAGGCTTTGCTTCCGAACCTTCAATATCCGAACTGTCCGCCCTAGGTGTACCGCTGGTCGATGACATGGGTACCGGTTGCCTCGTCGATCTAGCCAGGTTTGGCCTGCCGAAGACAAAAACCCTGAGCGATAGCGTCCGAGAGGGAGCTCACGTCGCGATCGGCAGCGGCGACAAACTGCTTGGCGGCCCCCAAGCGGGGATCATCGTCGGCAGGCGAGACCTCATCCAAAGGATGAAAAACCATCCTTTGGCGCGAGCCCTGCGGGTAGACAAACTAACCCTTGCTGGACTCTCGCCGACATTGAGGCTTTATCTTGCTGGTCGTGAGTTGGAGATTCCCACAATGCGTTACCTTTCGCGTACACCTGCAGAGGTTCGCAAGCTGGCGCGACGTCTCGCTAATGCAATTGGACCGACGGCTTACGTGGAAGCATCGGAGAGTCAGGTCGGCGGTGGGAGCGGACCTCTGGCGACGATTTGGACGCCGGCGGCACTTCCGTCGATCAACTCGCTGCCCAGC
>JACMJO010000513.1 GCA_014380605.1 Fimbriimonadaceae bacterium
CGGGAGCCAAGTCGATTTTGTTAGCGATTGATACCACCGGGTGTTCAAAAGAGAATAGGGAAGGGTCAACTGGATCGCGAGCGTCAGTTACAAACCAGATCAGATCGGCGTTGGCGGCGATCGCCCTGGACTTCTGAACGCCAATTGCCTCGATAGGATCGTTGGTTTCGCGAAGCCCGGCGGTGTCGACCAGGACAACTGGGAAGCCATCAAAGTCGGCTCGCTCCTCGACGTAGTCTCGAGTAGTTCCAGGAGTGTCAGTCACGATGGCGCGGTCTTGGCCAAGGAGCCGATTCAGAAGGGAACTCTTTCCTGCATTTGGGGGGCCGACGATGGCGATACGAAGTCCTTCGCGGAGGATACGGCCCGTTGATGCCGTGTCAAGAAGTTCAGCAAGTGTCATTTGGACAGACTCGATTCTCGAGTTCAACGCCTGCGGATCTACCTCGCCGATCTCCTCGCTAAAGTCGACGCTGGCTTCGATCGCCGCAAGAACTCCGATGAGTGAATCGGCTTGGGCTTTGAGGAGTCGATGGAGCGCGCCATCGCGAAGTAGGTTCGCCATCCTGAGTTGGGCGGAGGTCTCAGCCTCGATGGTATCGCGTACCGCTTCGGCTTCGGTGAGATCGATCCTGCCATTCATAAAGGCACGCTGGGTGAATTCGCCAGGCTCAGCAAGGCGGGCTCCGTTGAGCTTGGCGGCTTCCATCAGGGCATTGACGCTGGCTCGTGAGCCGTGGATTGAGATTTCAGCGCACTCTTCGCCGGTGTAGCTTTTGCCCGCTTCGAAAAGGATCAGATAGCCATCGTCTCCAGTGCAGAACGCTAAGTATTGGGCGAGCTTGGGCTCGGAATCTGATCTGCCGTTGCTAAGGGTGTGGGCGATTCGCCAGGAATCGGGTCCGCTGAGGCGCACAATCGCGACCGGCGCGGGTCCGGGGCCGGTGATCGGGGCCAAGATAGTGTCGAATAGGGACATTGCGTGCTTAATTGATTGCTCGATTGCTTGATTCTGACTCCCGTGTCAGATAGTCTCACGATTCCAGCATTCAAGCAATCCCGCAATCAAGCAACTAAGGTCAATCCATTCCGATGATCTTGTTCAAGATATTAGTCTCTTCGAGCCTGATCTGCTCGAACTTCTGCTGGAGCCGTAGGTCGGCGTCGCGATTCATATCCATGAGGAGGATAGGATCGAGGTTGTTGGTTTGGGATTGTTGTCTAGGGCGGGACCTTGGCACAGAGATGGAGTCGCCCGCGACTCCACCAGTTGTTAAGGCTCTGCCAACGACCGCGCTCACCCAGTTTCGATACAGTTCGAGAATGCCCATTTCAGTCTCCCGTCTATGTTTTCGACTCTTCAGGCTCGGCGATTGGGGCCGTCGACTGGGAAGGAAAAGTGTAGGAATGGCCTTTGGGCATGGCGGTCGCCAAGTAGACTGACGCCTATGAAGCTGTTCGTGGACACGGGTGACGTTGAGGAAGTAAGGCAGGCGGTGGAATGGGGCGTTTTGGATGGTGTGACCACCAATCCGACCCTGATCGCAAAGTCGGGCAAAGGTTTCCGCGAGACGGTTCTGAGCATGTGCCACCTGCTTCCCGATGGCGACATCAGCGCTGAAGTCGTGGCGACCAACTATGACGAGATGCTGAAAGAGGCACTCGAGATTTCCAGTTGGCATTCTCAGATCGTGGTGAAGGTTCCTCTGATCGAGCCGGGTATCCGGTTGGTTTCCACCCTGGCGGACAAGGGCATTCGAACCAATGTGACGTTGGTATTCACCGTTCCCCAAGCCCTTATGGCGGCGAAAGCGGGCGCGACCTATATCTCCAATTTTGTGGGTCGAGTTGATGACCTAAGCGACGACGGAATGGTGGCGGTTCAAGATACAGTGCGGATGGTCCAGGACTATGGATTCGAGAGCGAGGTCTTGGTGGCCTCGGTCCGGCATCCGTTGCACGTGGTCCAGGCGATCCAAGCTGGAGCCCACGTCTCTACGATGCCGTTCAAGATCATGCAAATGCTGTTCAAGCACCCTCTGACGGATTCCGGGTTGAAGCGATTCCTGGATGACTGGAATCAGGCGGGCTTGAGCATTTTTGAGAAGCAGACGGCATCGGTGTAGGATGAAGCCGACAGACCCCCTGGACCCGCCGAATTTGAAGGCGCGGTATTGGGGAGCCGTCGGCTTTTCCGCCATTTTCTCAGTACTGATCGGGCTCCTGGAGCTCAAGCTCAGCACCGATATGGGCGACTACGGCTACTGGCTCTTCCTGGGCCTGCCGTTCCTTCAGGGGCTATCCTGCTCGTTCTGGCTAGAGGCGAAGGGGCCGGTGTCCTTCTTGAAGCACGTCACGGCGGACCTGACGGCGATCACCACGGTCGTGTCGGCCCTGTTTTTCTTCGCTGCCGAGGGCGCTTGCTACCTAACGATGGCCTATCCCTTGATCATAGGGGCTTCTTTCATCGGTTCAGGCTTGGCTCACTGGGTGATGGGGTTGGTGCATCGCCGCCGGAATGTGGTTTCTGCTTCGCTGTTCGCCATAGTGCCTTTCTTGCTCCTCGCCGACTCCCTGACAGGGGGCAAGCCCAGCGTGCGGACGCATTCGACGGAGATGGTAATTAACGCCACGCCGAAGCAGATCTGGCCCTATCTCAGCGAGCTGGACACAGTTCGACACGGCCACCTTATCTTTAGGGCGGGAGTGGCGCATCCGCTGAAGATACATACTTTGGAGGCTTAGGTGGGCGGGCGTAGGGAATGTGTGCTCAGCACCGGGATCATGCGAGAGACGATCTCGGAGTTGGTTGCCGGTAAGCGGTTGGTTTTCAAGATGCACAACACCCCGCCGTCGATGAAGGAATGGAATCCGTTCGGGGAGGTGCATGCCCCACACCTGGATGGCTATTACGAGTCTTTGGAGGGCAGCTTCGACCTCATCCCACTTCCCGGCGGGAAGACGCTTTTGCGGGGAACCTCTATCTACCAGCACAGGTACCGGCCCGTCACCTACTGGAGCTGGTGGACGGACAAGATCGTGGGCGAGGTACAGCTGTCCGTGATGGAAGAAGTTAAGAGGCGGGCGGAGCGGTAATACGATGGTTAGATGCACATGTCCAAATCGGGCATACTCCCGCCAATGCGCTACCTCGACCAGCTTGTCAAACAGACTCAAAAAGCCGTAGACGACATCTGCCGGGCAGCGGAGGCGATTCCTGCTGACCGGGAAGACTGGTCAGCGGGCGGAGAAGCTAGGTCGGCCCTGAACCAGATGCGCGAGGTTGCTACCCAAGCCGCTTGGTTCCTTCCCGTCATCCAGGAAAGGAAGGTTCCTGCGTTCGACCGCCATGCGATCAATGAAGCTAAGAGGCTGAGAGAGTCGTTCGCAACCATCGCCCAATGCGCTGAAGCCGCGAGAGCTTCGACGGTGGAGCTTTGCCAGGCGATCTCCGATTTCCCTGAAAGCAAGTTGGATGAGGAGGTCGTCATGCCTTTCGGCGGCGGATCAACCATGTCGATGGCCGACGTTCTGGGCCTCCCCTATTGGAATATGGTGTACCACCTGGGACAAATCAACCAGATCCAGTTGGCGCTGGGAGATCGGGAGATGCATTGATGGGATAGTTGAGAGTGCGCAGTACTCCGTGCTCAGTGCCAACATCCAAGACCGCCATGCTGAAACGCCGCAGTACCGGTCCCAACCCCATTCATCCAAGTTTCCGACCTAAACCTAGCCTGTCGAGAGGGTTGGGCCAAAACATACAGACGTTACAGAGTTTCGGTAAGAATCATTTACGAAACATTTCCTTGAAAAACTTAATGGGACCTTGACATAGACAGGTTCGGCTGGTATCATTTCCTCTTGCCGCTGAACCTTAAAGCGATGCGGCCTGCGAAAGAGTTCTTTGAAAATCGAATAGTGGTTTAAAGAAATATGCATCGAGCACTCGATAAAGCTGCGAGTGAAATTTAAGCTTAAGAGGGTATGCGACGAATGCCTAGGGACAAGATGCCGATGAAGGACGCGAAAGCGGCGATACTCCCAGGGGAGCTGCACAGAAGTGTTGATCCTGGGGTTTCCGAATGGAGGAATCCTATCAGAGTAATGTCTGGTAATCCGGCCCTGAATAAAATAGGGGTCGTGAAGGCAACCTGCTGAACTGAAACATCTAAGTAAGCAGAGGAAAAGAAATCGAAGAGATTCTGCAAGTAGCGGCGAGCGAACGCGGAAGAGCCTAAACCAAGGGGTTTACTCCTTGGGGTCGTGGGGCCACTACTACCTTTCCCTCCAACCGAGCCTTAAGGTTCGATTGGAGATAGGTAGAAAAGAAGATCGAAGCTAGTTAGAAGAATAGTGTTGGAACGCACAGCCATAGAGGGTGATAGCCCCGTATTTTAAAACTCAGATCGAATTCATGTGGTACCCGAGTAGCACGGAGCACGAGGAACCCCGTGTGAATCTGTCCAGACCACTGGATAAGGCTAAATACATCTTGTCACCGATAGTGCATCCAGTACCGTGAGGGAAAGGTGAAAAGAACCCCGGGTAGGGGAGTGAAATAGAACCTGAAATCGCACAACCCACAAACAGTCAGAGCACCATGTTCGGAGCAATCCGATCAAGTGTTATGGCGTGCCTTTTGCAGAATGAGCCTGCGAGTTATTGGTGTTGGCAAGGTTAAGGCGTTTAGCGCCGGAGCCGGAGGGAAACCGAGTCTGAATAAGGCGTCAAGTCAGCATCAGTAGACCCGAAACTGCGTGATCTAGCCATGGCCAGGTTGAAGTGTTGGTAATACAACATGGAGGACCGAACTCATAGATGTTGAAAAATCTCGGGATGAGCTGTGGTTAGTCCGGTGAAATGCCAATCGAACGCGGAGATAGCTGGTTCTCCCCGAAATGCATTTGGGTGCAGCGTTTTGCGTTGTGATTAGGGGGTAGAGCACTGAATGGGCTAGGGGGTTTACCGACTTACCGAACCCAACCAAACTCCGAATACCATTAAGTAAGCCAGGCAGTGAGACAGCGAGTGATAAGATCCGTTGTCAAAAGGAGAACAATCCAGATCGACAGCTAAGGGCC
>JACMJO010000514.1 GCA_014380605.1 Fimbriimonadaceae bacterium
AACCCACACTCCCGACAAGTGGCCGCCGCTCGACGAAGTGGGGTCTGCGAATCAACGCGGCCGTGCAGTTCGAGGGCGCGTCAAGATAACGACTCAAGAGATACACCAGCTCCGCAGCGAGTGGGCGCTCGATGCGATTGTCATCGAGATGGTTTTCGTGCTTGGTTGGCTGCTTGGTGGAGCGGCTGGGGCAGAGCTGGCAATCTACGACAGGGAACGGCTTGGATGGATACAGCAAGCGGCGGACCGGCTTGGCATCCGAGCAAAGGTTCACCTCAAGATCGACGCACTATTAGGTCGTCAGGGATTATTGCCGGATGATATTCCGGAGTTCCTGGCCGAGCTGAAGCGACATCCTTCGATCGAGCTTGTCGCGGCTTATTCGCATTTCGCCAACATCGAAGACACAACCGACTTGACCCACGCTCACGCTCAGACGGCAGAATTTGAGAGGGGTTTTGCGGTGCTTGACGGTTTTCTTGAGAGGCACGAGTCGGCCACCTCCGGTGCAATGGTCGCCGAAGGGCTAAGTTCGCCCAATCAGTGGGTTCGCCTCGGAATCGGCCTTTACGGACTGTATCCCTCGACCCAGTTGGAGCGCACTTGGAGCAACCTTCAACTGAGACCCGCAATTCGTTGGGTTTCTCATTTGGCCCAAGTAAAGTCCTTGCCAGCCAAGCATCCGGTGGGATATGGCTTGACTTACATCACGTCAAAAAAGACTAAGATTGGCATCGTGCCTCAGGGCTACAGCGACGGCTACGACCGCGGACTCTCAAATACTGGAGAGGTTTTGGTGGCAGAGAAGCGATGCCCGGTTCTGGGGCGAATTGCCATGAACATGTTCGCCATTGATCTGTCGCTGGTTCCAGAAGCTCAGCCAGAGGACGAAGTGGTTTTGCTGGGAGCCCAGGGGGAGGACAGGATTTCGGCAGAGGAGATCGCCCTGAAGACGGGGACGATCAACTACGAAGTAGTCGCCAGAATTTCGCCCCTTTTGCCCCGGGTGTTCGCTTGATGGAGATTCAGGTTCGGCAAGATCCGCCATCCAACGGTCCATGTAACATGGCGCAGGATATCAAACTCCTGAAACTAGCCGATCAGGGAATCGTTGCCGGTCGGGTCTATTCGTGGATCGGACCTTGGGTGAGCTTGGGGAAGTTTCAAAAGCCCGAAGATGTCTTAGCCTCCTCGATACCCTACGTGATACGTCCCACGGGAGGCAAGGCGGTTTTGCACGGGCATGACGTCACTGTAGGCTTGGCGGTGCCGTTGGCGGCCATCCATTGTTCCTCGCGCGATGTGAAGAAGGCTTATCGCTCCGTCTGTCGACCCCTGATCGAGGCCCTTAACGGGTGTGGGATGGAAGCCTCGTTGGCCGAGGACACGGAACACCTGCATCGAGGCGACCGAACGGCAGATTGCTTTGCCTTCAACTCGGCCAACGACATTGTAGATATCTATACGGGTAAAAAAGTATGTGGATGCGCGTTGCTGATGACCCAATCAGCCTTACTGATCCAAGCCAGCATTCCAATCGGCCAGCCGCTCATCAATCCCAAGTTTGCGATTCGAGGAGCCAGCGATTACGCGGCGCCGCAATGGGACCTCTCAGGACTTGCCGTGCACCTGGACGAAGTCCTGCGGTACAACTTTTCGAATGTCTCAGCCGGATAAGCCAGCGAAGAAGAGTGTGTTTCAAGAGTTCCGCGAATTCTCGATAAAGGGCAACGTCATCGACCTCACCGTCGGTGTGATCATCGGTGCTGCATTTACGAAGATCGTGAATTCGATCGTCGAGGATTTGGTCATGCCTCCCTTGGGAGCGCTTTTAGGCAAGGTGGATTTCACTAATCTCTTCGTCCTCTTGCCTGGCCAAGAAGAGAAGATTGCCAAGGCAGGGAAGCCGCTTTCCTCACTAGCCGACTACAAAGCGGCAGGCGTGGCCACTTTTGCCTATGGGAACTTCATCAACAATGTCGTCCAGTTCCTGATTGTAGGCTTCGCAGTCTTCTTCATGGTGAGGACCATCAACCGCTTGAGAGAGCGATTTGGGGAGTTGCCACCCGCACCGACTCCCAAGCGCGAATGCCCTTTTTGCCTGAGCGAGATACCAGAGGCTGCGAGTCGATGTGCATTTTGTGCCAGCGAGATTCAAACCGTGGCGCCCGCAAGCTAAAAAGCCCTGACTTGGATTTTAAGTCAGGGCTTTGGCTGCCGATCTGGAGATCGGCGATCCGGTTAGACCGTTGGGCTAGGAGTGATCGTGAAGCCCTGGGAGCTTAGCTCTTGGCCGATGTGGCGCAGTTTCTTCATTGCTCTCAGCTCGATTTGCCGCACTCGCTCTCGAGTGACGTTCAGTTCAGAACCGACTTCCTCAAGCGTTCGCGACCGACCGTCGTCGAGACCGAATCGGAGTCGGACCACGTCTCGCTCGCGGGAGGTCA
>JACMJO010000515.1 GCA_014380605.1 Fimbriimonadaceae bacterium
CGTGACCGCGCTGGTGCTGCACCATGCGAAGGACCTGAATCTGGGGTCGAGGAAGCCTCGGGTGGCGGAGAGCGACCAGTTGGCGGCGACGGCGAGCCTGAACATGGTGCTTCGGCACCAGGTTTTGCCGGGCAGGCAGGGGGAGGCGGACAGTCGGCTGGTGACCCTGTATTGCACGGGGCGGGGCCGGTTTGGGAATCAGACGGTGACGATGCGGAGTCGGGGTCCCCTGGACTATGCGGTAACCAAGCCGCCCGTTTCCTCGGCTCCGGTGGTTTTGAATTCGGATGAGCAGAAGGTGGTGGAGTTTTTGCAGGGTCGGCCGAAGACGTCGGGGCAGATCGGGACTTTGATGGGCGAGATCTCGGATGAGGCGTTGAGGAGCCTATTGACCAGGCTGAGGACCAAGGGGGCGATCAGGCTGGTGAAGTCGGAGAAGAGGCCGCGGAGGTGGAGGGTGGTGAGTTGAGAGTTGAGAGTCTAGAGTTGAGAGTTGAGAGTTACGAGTCTCCGATTTACGAATTACGAATTACAAATTACAAATTACAATCAGAAACTGGCTCAAACCGTCGCCAAAACTGGTTGTAGTTTGCAAAGCCGTGGAATCAATCAAACCCCGAAGGCAAAAAGTCGTGATGGCCGTGCTTGGCCTGGTTCTGATCGCAGCGGTCGGAATGACCTTGCGATCCTCCGAAGATGCGCCTCCATTTGAGTTCATTTCGAAGTACGGCGGGCGAAAGCTGGATCGCAAGGCGATGGAAGCCTTTTTCTCAGGGAGATCTCTCCGTGAGAATGTCGAGGTCTACCAGTTCGACGTCGATATTTACACCCTCAACAACGCGATCATCGACGAAGGCGCAACCCGTTCGACTTTCTTGAATCGGGGGAAATACGCCCACGTTAAGCCGCCCCCATCTCTGCCCGAGATCGACCCGGACCCCGCCCACTCCTACGTCTTCGTCTACCAGTCGAAAAATTGGGTACTCCAACGGTTCGTCGATTTCCAAGAGTGGGTAAACCCCCGCCCTTCTCCTGAGTGCTAGGGCCATAATCAAGCCCTTGGAACAAGCGCGCAAATTTGGCTTTGAGACTCGGATGCTTCACGCCGGCCACGTTCCCGACCCTTACGTCGGCGCTCGAGCGGTGCCGATCTACCAGACCACTTCCTACGTGTTCGGGGACGCCGACGAGGCCGCCCACCTCTTTGAGCTGAAGCAATACGGCAACATCTACAGCCGAATCAGCAACCCGACAACGGCGGTCTTGGAGGAGCGAGTCGCCTCCCTAGAAGGCGGAACCGGCGCGGTGGCGGTGGCGAGCGGAATGGCGGCCCAGTTCGGAGTGGTCATGACCCTGTGCTCCCCCGGCGATGAGATCGTGGCGTCTTCCCAGCTTTATGGCGGCACCCTAACCCAGTTCGCGCACACTCTTAAAAAGCTCTCCGTCAAGGCGACCTTTGTGAACCCAATCGATCTGGACGCATGGGAGCAGGCGATCACGCCCAAAACCCGGCTCCTGTTCGTAGAGACCATCGGCAACCCCTCCGGCGCCATCGCCGACCTAGAGGCCCTAGGGAACCTGGCGAAAGCCAACAACATCCCGTTGGTAGTCGACAACACATTCGCCACCCCCTACCTTTGTCGCCCGATCGAATGGGGCGCCACGATCGTGGTTCACTCCGCCACCAAGTTCATCGGGGGCCACGGCACCAGCATCGGCGGCGTTGTCGTGGATTCCGGCGAATTTGATTTTTCAGGGTTTGAGACGATTGCTGAAGCTTCACCGAGCTACCACGGAATGAAGTTCTACGACACTTTCGGCCACTACGGATTCCTGATGAAGCTCCGCGCCGAGACCGTGCGAGACACCGGCGCCTGCATCTCGCCTTTCAATTCCTTCCTGCTGATCCACGGTTTGGAGACGCTCAGTCTCCGCATGGATCGCCACGTCAAGAACGCGATGGGCGTGGCCGAGTTCCTCTTGGGCGATCCTCGAGTCGAGCGCGTCCACTATGCCGGGCTCCACTCCCATCCTCAGCATGCCATGGCTCGCAAATACCTGCCCAAAGGCGCAGGGGCAGTGATGGCGTTCGAACTCCAGGGAGGCCGGGAGGCGGGACGCAAGTTCATCGAGTCGCTTCAGCTCTTCTCCCACTTGGCGAATGTGGGCGATGCGAAGTCGCTGGTGATCCACCCTGCCTCAACCACCCATCAGCAGAATTCGGATCAGGAGTTGTTAGCGGGTGGAATAACGCCCGGGACTGTGCGCTTGTCGGTGGGGTTGGAGACTTTGGAGGATTTGCTTTGGGATTTGGATCAGGCTTTGGGGGCCAAGTGATCGAGCAGCTTACGATCCGTCCCGCTACCTTCGCCGATGCTCAAGCCGTGGCAAACGTATTCGTAGTTGCCCGAACGGAGTGCTTCACCTTCTTGGACACAGTTTACGATCTGCCCTTTTTCGTCGGCCTTTTTGGGGAGAAGATCATTCCGAAGGGCAATGTTTGGATCGCCGAATTAGATAGGGAAGTCGTAGGATTTGTCGAAGTCATCGATACAGAACTCGACCGGATTTATGTATTGCCTGCTTGGCATGGGAAGGGTGTCGGACAGATACTGCTGGACAAGGCTAAAGAGTTAAGTCCGGACGGGCTTTGGCTATGGGTCTTCCAGAAAAATGCCCAGGCAAGGCGCTTCTACGAAAAACATGGCTTCAATCTGGATCACAAAACAAACGGGCAGGACAATATGGAGAAAGAACCGGATGCCCGCTATGTTTGGAGAAGCTAGTTCAACGTCGCAACGAAAGGAAATTATGGAATACGGAGCCTCAACTGCCTGCTCGATCACACTCAATACTCGGCTCACGCCTGAGCAGAGGGAGAAGTTTCAGAACACCAAGCTGATTAGGCAGATTCTGGGGACGGCTAAGACGATTGCGGTGGTTGGGCTCTCGACCGAGTCGACCAAGGCGAGCAACATGGTTGCCAGCTATTTGCAGGACGAAGGGTATCGGATTATTCCGGTGAATCCTAGAGCCACTGAGATTTTGGGCGAGGAGTGCTATCCGGACCTGCGGGCGATTCCGTTCCCGGTCGATGTGGTGGATATCTTCAGACCCGCGACCGAGGTTCCGGACATCGTTCAGGATGCGATCGACATTGGAGCACAGACGGTTTGGATGCAGCTTCGGTTGGTGGATATTCCAGCGGCTGAGAGGGCTCAAGCGGCGGGATTGAATGTCGTTGCAGACAAGTGCATCAAGATGGAGCACGGGCGATTTGGCGGGATGTTGCATTGGGCCGGAATGAACACCGAAGTGATCTCGGCGCGGCGTCGAAAGACTGGGTAGCAACCGAGCCCGCAATCCGATAGAATTGGCGCATGGTAACTGCCGCATCGGAGTCGAAGTCGCTTACTGGCGAAGTGTCGCTGGAAGAGATCGCAAAGTTCCAGCGGGCGTTTGATGCCGACCCTCGTAATCGCCAGTCGATGAACTCGGTCTGCACCACTCCGGTCGCCAAGGTTGCGCTGAATCGTCGCAAGCTGACGCGCTCGAACATGACGTTCAGCGTCCACCTGCCCGAGAACAAGATCACCCACCAGGCGGGGAGTGGGCGATGCTGGATGTTCGCGGCGTTGAACACCCTCCGAGTGGTCGCGATCAAGAACATGAACTTGGAGGACGACTTCGAGCTCTCCCAGAACCACACCATGTTTTGGGACAAGTTCGAGAAGGCCAACTACTTTCTGGAAGCGGTGCTGGACACCCTTGACGAGCCGACCGACGGGCGCCTGATCGCCCACCTCTTTGTCGGGCCGATCCAGGACGGCGGGCAGTGGCACATGTTCATCAACCTGGTGAAGAAACATGGTTTGGTACCGAAGTCGGTGATGCCGGAGACGGAGAGCAGCAGCAGTACCGGACAGATGAACTGGCAGATCACCCTTCGGTTGAAGGAGTTTGGGTGCCGGCTGAGGGAAGCTCACGCGGCTGGTAAACCTTTGTCGAAGCTCAGGGCGATGAAACCGGCGATGCTGGAGACCATCTACAAGATGCTCTGCATCCACCTCGGCGAGCCTCCGACTGAATTCGATTGGCAATGGCGGAACAAAGACAAAGCGTTCCATCGCGACGGCGTCCTTACTCCAGCGGAGTTCTATCGTAAGCATGTCGATGTTGATCTTTCGGAGATGATCTGCCTGATCCATTGCCCTCAACCGACCAAGCGATTCGATGAGGTGTATACGGTCAAGTTCTTGGGCAATGTTGTCGGGGGCGAGACGATCAAATACCTGAATGTCGGTCTCGATGTTATGAAGCAGGCGGCGATCAAGCAGATTCAGAATGGCGAGCCGGTCTGGTTCGGCTGCGATGTTGGCAAGTACCTGGATCGGGATCTGGGCTGGATGGACGACGAGTTATTCAACTACGAACTGGTTTACGGCTCCGCGCCAACGTTGACCAAGGCAGAGAGGTTGGACTATGGTGAGTCGCTCATGACCCACGCGATGGTGTTTACCGGAGTGGATTTGGACGACGACGGCGAGCCAAGAAAGTGGCGAGTCGAGAACTCATGGGGCGAAAAAGGCGGCGACAAGGGGTTTTACGGCATGACCGACACCTGGTTCGACGAGTTCAATTATGAGGTCGTGGTCCACAAGAAATATCTGCCGACGGAGTTTGTAAAGATGCTGGATCGCAAGCCGGTCGAGTTGGAGCCCTGGGATCCCATGGGGTCATTGGCGTAGGTCAGGAGCTGAAATCAATCCTCGACGGCAAGAGAGCAGATTACAGACCTTTATCTGACCGCAACATGTGGTTGTGGCAAACAGCAATCGCTTAGGAGAAGCTTCATGCGCTCTGTCTCGTTGGGCGACCGCACTGCGATTCGGATTGCTCCCGTCCATGCCTTCGAACTCATGTGGCGGGGGTTGCGAAAATAGATCTCTTTTCTTTCGGCCTCCGAAATGACTCTTTCAGCATCGGGATGCTGGGCAAGAACCCAGTTCGCTTCACTGGCCAAGACGCTAAAGCCGGACTTCGAAAGAAATGAGGCAAGGCCAATCCGGATTCGATTGGTCTCGGCGTACATGCTGCGATAGTAGTCCAGCTCCTTTAGTGCTTGGATCGACGCCACTTGGGCTGGAAAGGAAACTGACCAGGGAGGCATAAACGCCCTTAATGAATCCAACTCATCTGGATGCCCAACCAGACACGCCGTCCTTAAGCCGCTGAGGGCGTGAGACTTGGAGAGCGTGCGGCATACAAACACGCCTCGTTGGGTAGCCGCCCAGGCGGCAAGCGATCCAACCTCCGGAACGTAGGCGGCATACGCCTCGTCGATCCAGACTTTCGTTGTAGGAGCGCGCGTAGAGAGGACCTCAATCAACTCTTTTGAAGTTGCGCGCCAACCCGTGGGGTTGTTAGGGTTGATAATCACGACAAACTCGTGACCGCTTCTTAGTGCCTGCTGAATTGATTCAAGCCCGCTTCCGATCCAGAGATTGCTCCCCGTAACTTGTGCGCCGACCAAGGAGGCGACGTGACGGTACTCAGCGTAGCCAGGATCGGGAACCCAGACCTCCGAGCCGCAGCCTAGCCATCTCGTAAGGGCAAGGAAGATCAGGGACGATGAACCTGGGCCAGGCAGAACACACTCCTTCTCAACTCCCAGGTACTCACCTAAGGCGGACGCCAGCGGCTCCGCATGGGTTGGCGGAGAGGTACGAGCTAACCACGGCATCGCTTCGCAAAGAGCCTCAATAACCGAGAACGGTGGTGGAAACCATGCGTCAAGCACATCGGCAGGAATGAGATGATCCCTCTGATCAAGGCTTTCCAGTTGCGGCCCTAAGACCTTGTAGAAGCGTCCGCCATGTTCGCATTGAGGACTCATAACGGTCAGTGTAAGACGCACCAAGGGGTTTGGCCACCAAGTCTTAGGAATTCAAGACAGCCTTAACTGGGCCCAGCCGCCCTCACCGATTTCTTAGCGTGACCAGTCACAATAGGTTGGGAGTTTCGACTCTCCAACCCACTATGCCCAAAACTCCCAAGAAATTTGCCCCTGCCGGACTCGCGCCGCCCAAAAAAAAGAAGTATGCGGGGTCGCCGGGTGGCGCGCCTTATTCACCCGACTCGGTGAAGAAAAAGCGCTCGAAGACCCACGACAAGCCGGCACCAGCCCCTGTGCCATACGTGGAAGAGCCTCAGGAGCTTCTTTCCTTCTTTGAACTTGGGCTAGACGACAATATCGCGAAGGCGGTAGCGGCACTTGGATTTGAGACGCCAACCCCCATCCAGGCCAAAGCGATTCCAGTTCTGATCACGGGGCGAGATTTTATTGGGCAGGCTCAAACCGGCACGGGAAAGACAGCGGCATTCGCTTTGCCCCTCATCCAGCGCATGGATGCATCCCGAGTCGTCCCCCAAGCCCTGGTTTTGGCTCCTACGAGAGAACTTGCCGTACAGGTTGCCGGAGGGATTTACGACTTAGCCAAGAACTCGGGACTTAAGATCGTCCCCGTCTATGGCGGACAACCGATCGATCGGCAGTTCCGCGCACTTCGCGGCGGCGCCCATATCGTTGTGGGTACACCGGGCCGTGTGTTGGATCATCTTCGTCGAGGGTCGCTTTCATTCGCGGAGGTGACTTACTGCGTTCTCGATGAAGCGGATGAGATGTTGGCGTTAGGCTTTGCAGAGGACTTGGAGGCGATTCTCGCCGAACTGCCGGAAAAGAGGCAGTTGGTGTTCTTCTCCGCCACCATGCCTTCTCGAATCCTGACCCTGACCAAGACATTCCTGAAGGACCCTGTTCACGTCACGATCAAGTCCAAGCAACGGACCCTAGACACCACCAATCAAACCTACTATGAGGTGCCGAAGGGCAAGAAGCTCGAAGCATTGGCGCGGGTCTTGGATATGGAAACCCCGGGGCCGACGATCGTGTTCTGCCGGACACGGCAAGAGACTAACGACCTCAGTGAGAATCTGCGTCTGCGCGGCCACAATACCGAGGCCCTGCATGGCGATATGAGCCAGCAGGAGCGAGATCGTGTGATGCGACGGTTCCGAGAAGGCCAGGCCGATATTTTAGTGGCAACCGATGTAGCGGCTCGCGGACTAGACATCGAGACGGTGACCCACGTCATCAACTACGACATTCCGTGGGACGTGGAGCAGTACATCCACCGAATCGGGCGAACGGGCCGAGCCGGGCGAAGCGGCGATGCCATCACTCTGGTATCGGGTCGGGAACGAGCCCAACTTCACAACATCGAGCGGATGATTGGGTCGCCCATCAAAGCGGCGAGAATTCCGACCGCGGCCGACATTGTCGCGCGGCGAAGCGAGATTTTCCAGGAGTCGCTCAGGGAGGTCTTGACGGCGGGTGGCTACGAATCCCACTTGGCTTCGGTCCAGGAGCTTTCGGAGGAGTTTGATTCGACGGAGGTCGCCGCGGCGGCGCTTCACATGCTTTGGCAAAGCCAGCACACGGCGCAAGCCGATGCGGCCGAAGACATGGCGCACGACTTCGAACAGCCCGAACTCGGAATGACCCGAATCTTCATCGGAATGGGTCGTCAGGATGGGCTTCGACCGGGCGATTTGGTCGGGGCGATCACTAACGAGGCTGGCCTAACTGGGAAGTCGATCGGCGTGATCGATATTCTAGATCGGGCGGCGTTTGTGGAAGTGCCTTCGGCAATGGCCGAGAAGGTGGTTGAGTCTTTGAGCAATGCCAAATTGCGAAATCGGAAGGTAAAGGTGCAGCTGGCCCGGCCAGCGGAGGCGAGTCAAGAGGATCATCGGCCACCTAAGCGGAATAAGCGGTATTGAGTTACCCCTGGTCACCCTGGCACGAACCATCTGAGTGGTACCGTTCTTGACCCTCAACATTGGCGCTTCGCTGATGTTGAGGGAGTCAATCGGTATTGAGCCACTCCTGGCCGCCCTGACACGAGTCATCCAATGGTTACGGTTTCTACCCTCCACATAGGCGCTTCGCTGATGTGGAGGGAGTCGAGTTGCAAGCCTGCGCGTGGGTCCCTGCCCACGGCTACACGCTTCGCGTCGGCACTGAGGAGATTGGCGGCGATGCGACAGGAGTGTCGCACCTACGTTCTGCGATAGATCCCCGCATCCACAAACTGGCCGCCTTGGGTTTGGCGACATTTGACGGCTAATGTGTTCGAGCCTGTGCGAAGCAGACCGTCCGGGATGTTTTTGAAGATGTAGCTTCCGGTGTAGCCATCGAACTTGGCGATCTCTTTGCCATTCAGGTATACAACCGCATCTTCGTCGTGATGGATTTTGAGCCAGAGGTCGCCGCCGGTCTGAGTGACATTGAACTCTCGCCGAATCCAGATGTTCTTGCCTGACCAAACGGTCCCGATGACAGCTCCAGGAGTTCCGGCGGTGCCGAAGCCTCCTTTGCCTTTCTTCCAACCCGAAAGCGAGGCGCCCGATTCGAACCAGTTTCCGGATGGTTCAGACTCGGTGTAAGACCACTCTCCCGCCGCATCGTCGGCTGCGGCGACGATGGGTTTCAGGATCGGAGCCGGACCATAGACGGCGGAATTGACCTTCCGAAGCCAATCGATCGGCATCTTGGCGATGTCCCGATCATAGGTCAGGAAGCCGTTCACCTCGCCCTCGACATCGGTGGTTTGGGTGTAGATCGCCGCGCTCAGGCCCTTGGACTTCAGCAAGACGAGGCCGTCGATGAGGTCTTGGTATCGGGACATCATCTCGCCTGCGTTGGTGAAGTTGCGATAGCCCCAGTTATTCTTGTCCTGCCAGGTGTGCTTCTCGACGGGCAGACCAAGTCCGCCAAACTCGCCGAGGACGATCGCGCGATCCGGTTCTGGGTCGGGCGTACCGGGGCCGGGATACATATGGATGTCCATGATGTCGCCGGTCTTCACGAAGTTGCCTCCGCTGGCCGAATTCACCAGGCGGGAGGAGTCGAGGTTTTTGGTCCACTCGCTAACTCGCTTCGTGTCGAATTGGCCCCAGGCCTCGTTGAAGGGAACCCAAACCACGATGCATGAGAAGGGGCGGCAAGCCTCCATGATGCTTCGCCACTCTTGCTCGAAGCGCTTCTTGCTGTCTGCGGGTCGGGGTCCGTCGGGCTTCTGGTTCGTTTCTCGCCAGTTCGTATTCCAGCCGGGGCCGAACTTCAGATTGCTGGGCATATCTTGCCAAACGAGAATGCCGATCTCGTCGCAGTGGCGATAGAATCGGGCGGGCTCGACTTTGACGTGCTTGCGAATGGTGTTGAACCCCATCCGTTTGGTAGCTTCGATGTCGTATCGAAGAGCATCGTCGGAGGGTGGGGTGTAGAGGCCATCGGGCCACCAGCCTTGATCGAGGGGTCCGAACATGAAGATCGGCTCGCCATTGAGGTAGGTTCGCATGCCAACCTTATCTTTCTTGAGCGTGATCTCGCGGATGCCGACGTAGCTGTCGACCTTATCGACTACGATCTCGCCTTTCCTCAGTTCGATTTCGAGATCGTAGAGCGTGGGCGAGCTCGGGGACCATAGTTTTGGCTTGGCTACCTTTAGGGCCACTGGGGTTCCAGCGTTTGATGATCCCGTGGCAACCTCAGTGCCGTTCAGGGTCGCCCGAACATGCACA
>JACMJO010000516.1 GCA_014380605.1 Fimbriimonadaceae bacterium
TAGGACATGAAGATAGAATGGATGCTAATCGTCGTCCTAGCGATCATCGTAATTTACCTGATTGCTAAGTACTGGCGCAGCTTAACAGAACGAAAAAACTTGGTAAGTTTAGTCATTCAGATTTTGCTCGACGAGAGCTCTTATCAAATACAAAAGGAAGGATTGGCTGAGTTGGTGCGAAACTCGGACGCCAGAAATGCACCCGCACTAACGGTCCAAACAAATGTCGCAATGGCACGCCTCGCGAATAGAATTGGACTATCAACGGGGCTATATGCCCACAGGCTCCTGTTGCAGCTTAAAAATTCAACAGCGCAACGCCCTCAAATCAAACCTGCTCGCCATCCTCCAAGAACTCCCCGAACCCCGAGCCCTCGTCTCCAATCTCCCCTACTACATCACGGGTCCGCTCTTGACACGAATCGCGGAAGCGCGAATCGGGTTTGAAAAGGCCATCCTAATGATGCAGAAGGAGGTCGCCGAACGCGTCCTCGCTGGCCCCAAAACCTCCGCCCGAGGTTCCCTAAGCGTCTATCTCCAATCCCAATTTGAGATCGAGAAAGTCACAAATGCTCCCGCCGGAGCCTTCCTTCCACCCCCCAAAGTCGATTCCACCGTGCTCGAATTCCGACCTCTCCCCATTGAGCGCACCGACGCATTCTTCAAGCTCGTAAGGCTGTCCTTCACCCAACCCCGCAAGACGATGGTGAACAACCTTGTCTCTGGCTACGCCATCACCCGAGACCAAGCCCTCATCATCCTAAAAGCCGCCACCCTCCCCGACCTTGCCCGCCCCCAAGAACTCACGATGGAAGAGTGGGAAAGGCTTGAGAGGGCAATTCCAGCGCCAGCTAAATAGCAAGGTCACCCTCAAAAACCCGTATCCTGAAAGCATGGAGGCAAGCCAGGAACTCAAACACCAAGCCCAAGCCCTTGGCTTCGACCTTGTCGGCATCTGCTCCATCCAAACGCCTCCCCACTGGCAAGCCTACACAGACTGGACCGATAAAGGCGCCCATGCCTCCATGGCCTACTTAAAAGACCACATCCCCCTCAAACAAGACCCCCGCAACCTCCTCCCGACCGCCCAATCCATCATCGCCGTCGCCCTCAACTACAACCAGACCAACCCGCCCCAGCCCGGCTATCCCCGAATCGCACGCTACGCCCTCGGCCGCGACTATCACAAGGTCCTCCGAGCCAAACTCAAAAGGCTCCAAGCCTGGCTGCAAATCCAGCGCCCCGATAGCCAGCACCGAGCCTGCGTCGATTCCGCCCCGATCATGGAGCGCGACTTCGCCAACCTCGCCGGCCTAGGCTGGTTTGGCAAGAACACCATGCTCATCAACTCCCAGCGCGGCAGCTGGTTCTTCCTGGGAATCCTCCTCACCAGCATCGAATTTCAGCCCGACCCGCCCGCCATCGGCGGCTGCGGCACATGCCGAGCCTGCATCGACGCCTGCCCGACTGGCGCTATCGTTCAGGAGGAAGGGAAGTGGCAAGTCGACGCCCGGCGATGCATCAGCTACCTCACCATCGAGCATGATGGCGAGATCGAACCAGAATTGGCCCAGAAAATGGGCGACTGGACCTTCGGTTGCGACGTCTGCCAAGAAGTCTGCCCCTTCAACCACCCCCGAGACTCCCAACCCCTCCGCGCCCCAAAGTCAAAGGAACCCGACTTCCTAAAAAAGAAAACCTGGCCCTCGCTAAAAGAACTTGTCGTACTGAATGAAAAGGATTGGGACCAACTAACCCAAGGAAGCCCAGTCCGAAGAACAGGCATAGCGGGCATAAAAAGAAACGCCCATATCAACCTCGACAACATGTAGCCGGTGGATGGTTCGTGCCGCCGCGCCCACCACAAAACCGGCAAACCGACGCGAAGCGTGTAGCCGTGGGCAGGGACCCACGCATCAACCTTGTAACCCACCCGTGTCTCTGGATGACTTACACCAGAACGCATTCAAGCTTTCAACCTTTCAAGCAATCTAGCAATCCAGCAATCCCCTAGCTCGCTGCCGCTTCCAGCGCAACCGGCCGACCCGCCAGCGCCCGACCATACAAAGCCGCATAATCCGCCGCGCTTTGGGTCCAACTGTGGTCCGCCTTCATCGCGGTATCCACCAACATCGCCCACGACATCGGATCCTCATAAAGCTGATGGGCCCTCCCAATCGCCGACCAAAGCTCGTCTGCCGAGGATGCTTCAAACGTAAAGCCGTTCTCGCCTTCGAACACTGTGTCCGCCAATCCGCCCGTCTTCCGAACGATCGGCACCGTGCCATACCGCATGGCGATCATCTGTCCGAGTCCGCAGGGCTCAAAGGCGCTGGGCATCAGGAACATGTCCGAGCCTGCATACACCCGTTGGGCCAAGTCGGCGTTAAACTCCTCCACAAACCGCAAGCAGTCCGGGTATGCCGCCGAGAGCTCCCGAAGCCGTACCGCGATCGCCGGGTCGCCTAACCCCTGAACAATCAACTGCGCCGGAAGCTCTGCCAGCTTGGGCACAATCTCCAAAATCAAATCCAAGCCCTTCTGGTTGCTCAGCCGACTCACCACCGACAGCACCGGGATCATCGGCTTCACCGGCAAGCCCAATTCCGCCTGCAACCGCGCCTTGCAAGTGATCTTGCCCGAAGGATCTTCATGGCTAAAGCCCGCCGCCAAGGCTGGATCATCCGAGGGGTTGAAAAACTCCTGGTCGATGCCGTTGAGAATGCCGCTCAGTCGGCTCCGCTTCGCCAGATGCAGCATCAAACCCTGGAGCGTGCATCCGAACTCCGGCGTCTGAATCTCCTTCGCATAGGTGGGGCTCACCGTGTTCACCTGGTCCGAGTACACACAGCCCGACTTCAAGAAATTCACCCGACCCCAAGTCTCGAGCTGGTCGGCATTGAACAGCCGATGGGGAAGGTTCATCTTGTCCAGCACGCTGGTGTCGAACTCGCCCTGGTATGCCAGGTTGTGGATGGTGTAAAGCGCCGCGGTCTGGCTCCAATAGGCGGTCTGCTTCTCCCGCATCAGCACGGGAATGAACCCCGTGTGCCAATCGTTGCAATGCACCACGTCCGGTTCCAGTTTCAGGCTTTTCGTGACTTCCAATACTGCATGGGAGAAGAACAGGTACTGATCGATTCCCGGCAGATAGATGGATTCGCTCGAAGTCGCGCGCGTAAAGAAATCCGCCCCGCCGATAAGCAGCGTCCGCACCCCATCCGCTTCCATCTCCTTCACCCACGCGTCGACTATCCAGTCCGGGTTCATCGTGACCGGGATAGAAGCCGCAACGTCGCGTACGTCCCACCGAGGGTCGTCCAGCACCATCTGGTAAGCGGGCATCATCACGGTGACGTCATGGCCCAGGGCTGCGAGAGATTGAGGCAGCGAACCGGCAACATCCGCCAGTCCTCCTACCTTTGCAAACGGCGCAACTTCCGCCGAGATAAAAACAATATTCAAAGAGTTACCCAAAACAAACCCAATCCTTGGATTCCATACTGCCTATCATCGGCAGACAGGTTGTATGACGGGATAGTGGACCAGTTTGTTTGCTCCAAAAAGACCAAAATCCCATTTCCCACTCCTCCAAGTGGCTCGTCTTGGAGGAGGGTCAGGGCAGGCAAGTTCGACAAACAAAATCAAATTGAGAAACTTTTGCAAATGGTCCCAGTAAGTACTCTCCTGGCTGGTAAAGTGTATCCACGTCCCCGGCAACGGAGGGCCCGCCTCAGAAGCCAATGATAACTAATATTATCTGGCCCAAGAGCCGTGAGCTAATTGGATCAAGGGTCACCGTCCTGTTATCGTCACGGAACCACGAATGATGACATTGCCGTAATTGAAGAGTTGAACGGGCCCGTCTCACGACACCGGTCACAACGTTACTTAATATGGAACGCAAATGTGGATAGAGTCAATTGTCGAATTGATCTCTCTAAACCGTCGGGCGGACGGGCCCCCTAAATTGTTTGCTTGGCGGTTTCAAAGTGACGCTCAAAGATCGGATATTTGATGAGCGAAATCTGCTGGACTCTTGCAAGTCCATTGCAAAGGCAATGCAGCGAGCTACGCATGCTGTTCCCTATCGGTCTAAGAAGTACTTTCACGACATACAGCGGCTGAACCACAAGCCGCAAGAAGTTTCTGCCCTCGTTGTTCTGCAGTTCAGAGAAAGTCCGAAGGTTCAGTTTCGTCGATTTGTTCGAGCTATACCCAAAAAACCCGGCGGTAAACCCGAACGCCCAATTTCGCTCTTCTCCATCGAGGCAAGGGTGCTTCTGCGAGCCACCTTAAATGTGCTTTGGCCCATCATAGAGCCAATAATTGTCCCATCAATCGCATTCTGTACCTTTCGCAAGCAAGGCCTGCATTCACCAAGGGGTGTCGTTATGGCTACGACCGAATTGCGAGATGCACGACGCAATAGCGAGGTGTACGTTTTTGAAACGGACATTGAAGGTTTTTTTGACAAGATAGACCGCAAAAAGCTCTTAGCAATCCTTCTTGACCTAGTTCCCGATAATTCGGTCGACGAGTTACTGGAGACGATTCTGAATACCGAAACTGACCTAGACCACCAGACTATGTCCGAGATAGCCTTCGATGTGGAGTCAGGTGTTCCTCAGGGATCTGCTCTATCCCCCTTGCTGGCTTGCGCATATCTCTCCCCATTTGACATATCCATCCAAAGCAAGGGGTGGAAAATGATTAGATATGTCGACGATATCGTAGTGATTTGCGATGATCTTTCCTCCTGTGAGGAAGCTGGACATGTAATTTCAGAAGAGGCCGCCAAGTTTAACCTGACGCTTAAGATTTCAAAGACGAGAGTAGTTTCCCCAACGGAATCAATTGAATACTTGGGCCATACCCTTCATTCGGATGGCCGTTTACTTCCTAGTCCTCGAAGAATGAAAGCATTTGCGAACGGCATATATCAGCGTGCAGGAACTCTACCAAAGGAAACCGACACGAGAGTGGCAAGCGAACTTTCGAGCTATATACATGGATTCTTCGCATCGCTCTCACATTGTGACTTCGAGGATTGGCATTATAAGCATGCGGCTAGGACAGTGAGGAAGGCCCTTACCAGTCGCGGCCTTTCTCCTAACAGGCTCGACCAGATGATCTTAAGGTCTCGGAAATGGCACCCGAGCTTTGCTGGTGAACTGAAATGAGGAAACTCATGGTCATTTTGGGAGCTGGTGCAAGCGCCGGAATGGGCCTGCCAATGTTGGGACAGATATTTAAGGACAAGGAAGTTGCCCGATATCTAACAACAAATGCTCATACCTTTCTCCGCTTCCTTGAAGACTATATTTGGCAACCACGGGGGGTAACTATCCATGAGTCAGATTCAAGTCTGAATATCGAGGAAATTCTGACATTGCTCAGGCAATGGGAAAGACAGGAGGTTTCTCCACTCAGCATAGAAGAGAACCGTGTGATCCAGCGCCAGTTGCTTGGGTGCGTTCCTAAGGGTGTCTATACAGAGAAGGGGTCAAGCGATTCAGGTAGGTATCTGAACAGGCTTGTCGAGCATGTGGATAGTCAGTATGATGAAGTGTCATGGGCTTCATTTAATTGGGACATGAAGTTCGAGCAAGCTTTTTGGCATTTCATGAAGTCTCGTATGGTTCCGCCCCTGAACAGGTTACCTAGATGCAATTCGGCTTTGTTGGACTGGGATGGATCCAATCCAAAGCACTATTTAATGAAACTGCACGGCAGTGTTTCTTGGTTTACGTTTCCTGATCAAAGAGTTCATAACAAGAGGTTTGGAGCAAGAAAGCCAACTCCAATAGACGTTGCATGGGATGAGTATTTAGGTGGAGGGTGCACCGCAGTGCCGGTTATTGCGGAGCCCTCTTTTTTCAAACACGAAGTCATTACTGCTGGAACATTCTTGTGGAAGCAGTGGGAGGACTTCAATAGCAGGCTTGCGACAGCACATGAAATCCTTGTTTGTGGCTACTCCTTACCCGACGGCGATGCAAAGGCAAAGGAATCTTGCCTAACCTGTGTTGCCGTGAACCCTAAAGCATCCTGGACGGTCGTCGATCCGTCAAACTCAGTCCTTGAAAAGTTTGGTCGCCTTGTTGGCGGTAGTCGTGTTACATCTCATTGTCAGAGGCTTGGTGATTATGTTAATGGTTTATAGGCCCGACCTGGAGGTTATGAGGGTTTTTAGAGAAAGGGTGGACAGATTGGTTCATCTGCCATAGAATCTGCCCATGCTCACGACTCGTCGATTGGTCGGATTGGCGACGGCTTTCGTTCTTGCGGGCGGAGTTGCCTTGACTCAGGGAAGCAAACCGAAGACCGGCGTCCTCCTCGACCTGCCAACCATCGCCAATGGCAAGCGGGCGGCGATCGAGAAGGTCTTTGGCAAGTCCGTTTCCTCGAAGAAAGAGGGCCCGATGACCGTTCACTTCTATAAGTCGAAGACGTTCCGGTCGGTTTCCGCTTTTTACGAGGGGAAAGAGTTTGTCCTGACGGTAGATTACAAGCCCAAGGACAACAAGGACTGGCAAGCGATCCTTGCCCAGTTCGGCCTATCCGTACCCTCGCCCCGCGCCGTGCACAAATACTTCGCCTTCTCGGACTATGTCACGCAATTCAACGAGATTCCCCAAGGAACCGTCACCATCTGGCGAGAAGAGCAACGGCGCACCAAGAAGTACACGGGGTGGGTGACCGTCACGTATAGCAGCCGGAAGGGCCCCCCGCCTGATTAGGTCTGAGGGCAGGCAACCTTGACGCTTGACGCTCCACGCTTCAGGCCCCCGATTCACAACTCACGATTCACACCTTTTAGGCCCAATTCTCTCCAAGCAAGGTTGACAAACTCCCGTTTCAAAAGCTTATAGGTATGAAGCAGAATTCTCGCTCCCCATTCTCCCTAAGGTTGGGGAGAACGTCCCAGATCCAGCCGCAGGGAAATCGAAGATCGGGAGGCTGGGGGATAGAGGGGTTTGAACTTGTAAAGACTGAGACTCCGGCTTTACCCCTTACCCCTTACTCCTTACCCTTTACGCCTTACCTCCCTAGTGGTCTATTTTCACTCCCAAAAAACACATGTGCGCGAACACAGTAAAAAACGATACACAAAATCCCGCTTCAACTGAACCTAAAAAACCGGTCAAA
>JACMJO010000041.1 GCA_014380605.1 Fimbriimonadaceae bacterium
GACCGAGCGAGTCGGCCAGACATGCCGGAACACTCGGGGGCACATGGACAAGATCGAGGATGTCGACGCCGCTACCGCCGATCTGCTCCACCAGATTGTATTGGGACTAGAGAAGCAACTCTGGATGCTTAGAGTTCAGAGCATGTAGCTCGTCAGCGGTAAGGAGTAAGGCGTAAAGTGTGAGCCGTAAAGGACGCAACCTTACCCTTTACTCCTTACACCTTACCTTTCTTCCTCTACGCGACTGCTTTGAGGCCATCTAAGACTTTCCGAATACTCCACTCGTTTTTATCAAGCAGATCATAGGCTTCATCAAACGTCACCGGAGCAAGCTCTTTCACAATCCGTGCGCAACGTTCCTTTAGCTTTTGATTCTTCGCCTTGACATCTACCATCAGGTTCTCGATAACCTTCCCGGCTCGTACCATGGCACCCGTGCTGATGCGATTCAGAACCAGCTTCTGCGCTGTACCCGCTTTGAGCCGGGTTGAACCCGTCAAAACTTCGGGGCCCGTATCCAAGAGGATCGGGTGGTCGGCGAGCTCAAGAAGGGGTGCGCCCTTGTTGTTCGCCACGCCACATGTCCAAATGCCTTTCTGCTTGGCATGCCGAATGCCACCGAGGACAAAAGGGGTGGTTCCGCTGGCGGCGAGCCCGATGACCACGTCGCGAGTATCGACCCGCAATTCATTCAAAGCCACGACCGCTTGGTGCGGGTCATCTTCCGCATCTTCCACGGACCGTGCACTGGCAATAAACCCGCCCGAGACCAATGCTACAAATCTATCTGGCTCGACGCCGAACGTGGGCGGCATCTCCGCGGCATCCATCGTGGCGATACGCCCGCTGGTGCCTGAGCCCAAGTAGATGACTCGACCGCCCCGGACATACGCTTCGCTGACCCGGTCGATGGCAATAGCGATGGAATCTTCCGCGGCTTGAAGCGCGCGAAGGACGATGGCCTCTTCCTCATTCATAAGGCGCACGATCTCTCGCGACGACATTTTGTCGAGGCCGTAAGACCTGGGGTTTCTAGATTCAGTTGACATAGGCCATTTCCTTGGCGAGCATCACCGCGCCGTATACGGGCGGTTTAACAATCCTGTGGACTTCCAGGTTCATCTTTGGCAGTTTTTCCTCAAGCCTTCTGGTTATTGCGTCACGATAGTGCGGAGCGTTTTGCCATAGGCCGCCGGCCAGAGTAATTTTGAGCCCTTTGGCGGTCGGAAAGTTCCGCTCTGCGTGTCTCATCACCACGGTCCCGAGCGAGTCCATTTGACTTCCAATAATCTCCAGAGCATAGGGTCTTCCGTCTTTCGCATCCTGGCTCAGGGCCTTCGCAAGCTTGGCAAGCGTGGACTGAGGGGAAGGCATCTGATAGAGGCGGCTAATGATCGCACCTTCCTCAAGCGAGTCAAAGTGCTTGAGCAAATACTCCTTCATGGCATCGCTTGCTTCTCTGGGCGATTTGAGATAGTGCAACAGAGCTCCGCGCCCAATATGAAAAGCAGACCCTTCATCGCCAAGAATGAATCCCCTGCCTCCACTTTTCACCATCCGTCCGTTGATTCGGGAGCAAACGAGCGAGCCAGTACCCGCGATCACACAGACGTCCGTTCCGTCCTCACTTGCCGAGTAGGCGGCGGCATAGTCGGGTTCGGCATGGACCCGGGCAAGCGGGTAAATCGCGGACAGGTAGCTCTCAGCTCGATGCCGATCGTGCTCGGTCATTAGACCGGCGAAACAGCCACAGATGAAATCGGCTTCAGGACACTCCCGTGTGGCTTGCATCAGATTCGAGCGAAGCCTTCGTTCGGGAGTAGACACCAGGTTCGCGGAACCGGCCTGGCCTTGATGGATGACTTGGCCGGATTGATCGAGCGCCATCGCACGAGAGGATGAGCCGCCACAATCGAGCCCGAGATAGATCGGCATGGAACGTCCAGGATATTACCTCGCGCACAAGGTTCAGAGGACCTTGGGGCGCCCGAGGAGTCCGAGCGGTAGGCGCTCTGGGATCTATGCGAATGTGTCTCACTAGATTGTCAGCCCCGGGCTAAAATCTGGGTATGAATCGTTATCGAGGCGAGGATCTGCCGCCGAATCCCCGGATTGCGGTGATCGCTAACGATGCGCTTGGGAATTTCGTTGCGGCGACACCTTTGCTGCAGATGCTCAAGTTCAAATGGGAGCCATGCTACTTGGCCTACTTTGGCGGAATGCGCACCCTGGAATTGCAAAACGAGTCGGACTTGTTCGACCTATCAATCCCATTGCACGGACGGCCGTTTCGAGAATCGTGCCTTGATGCCATTCCCAAGCATCCTTTCGATCTGATCGTGAATCTGGAACAGCAACCGATCGCGAGGGCAATGGCGGCGGCTTTGGTGGGTGAGGACGCCTATGTCGTCGGCCCTTGTTTCAACGCCGATGGGCGCGGCGATCTCCCCTACGCTGAAGACGAAGTTGGCCGACTCGCCCAGGATAAGGATTGGCTTGCCGAAGGCACCCCCCAGAAATACTCGTTCCTCCAATCCGGATTCATAGGCGAGATTTTCTGCCGACTGTGCTATTTGGAAGGGCCCATCCCAACCTACCGTGTGCCCTCGGCAGACCCCGAAAGGGAAATCCCCGACCTCCTGATCGCCACCGCCGCCAGCCTGCCGGAGAAGCTTTGGCCGATTCAGAAGTGGATCGAAGTGGTGAAGGGAATGAGGGAAAAGGGAATCTCCATAGGCTTGTTGGGTGCCAAGCCAAGCGAACAAGGCAAGCATTGGAAGGGCGCCGATGAAGAAGCGAAGCTGATCGAGGCCGGAGTGGAGGACGTTCGTGGACTGTTCACCCTTCCCCAGGTTGTTGGGGCCCTCGAGCGGGCAAAGGCGGTGCTGACGATCGACAACGGCATCCTTCACTTGGCTTCGGCGACGGGAACCCGTACGGTAGGCCTGTTCCGCCATGGAATTCACCGACTGTGGGCACCTCCATTCGCAAACCTAACGGTATTAACTTCGGGCGAGGGCAGAGAGGTAGCCGAGATAAGTATAGAAACTGTTAGGGAGTCTATCGAAAGTGCGCTTTGAGCGATCCCTGGTCGTCCTTAAGAACTATTTGGGGGACTCCGTAATGGCCTCTCCTTTGGTCCGTTCCGTGGCCGCGATCTCGGGGGCAACCGACGTTCTTGGCGCGCCGGTTGTCGAACAGATATTTCGGTTCCCTAACTTTCGAGCTCGGTTCTACGACCCGGGAAACCTCTCGAAGCTCGGCCAGTTGTTGCGAATGGTGAAGCGGGTCCGAGAAGGGAAGTATGAGGTCGCCTTCATTGTTAACCGCAGTTTCCGATCTGCACTGCTGGCCAAGCTGGCCGGTATCCCAAAGCGTGTCGGCCATGCCACCGAGGGCCGCGGATGGCTCCTTACGGATCGTGTGCCATACCACCCCACCAAGAACGAAGCCCTCTGCTATTTGGACTTGCTGCAAGGAGCAGAACCCGATTTCACCAAGCCCGAACTCTTCGCCTCCGATGAAGAGCGAGAGCGAGGAAAAGAACTTCTATCCGGTGCCACCATCGGAATCCAACCCGGCGCAAGGCATGAGTACAAGCAGATTCCGATTCCCGTGTGGCAGGCAGTCGGCAGACGCCTCATAGACCAAGGAGGCAAGCTTGCGTTCATCGGTGGAGTCGAGGAGCGAGGCTTATTGGGCGAGTTACAGCTGCCTGGGGTCGACCTGATCGGAAGAACAACTCTTCGCGAGACGATCGGAGTTGTGGCCAACCTGGAACTGATGATCGGCGGCGACACCGGCGTTATGCACCTCGCGGCAGGCGCAGGGACGCCGACCATCACCGTTTTCGGACCCACGCCAAGCGAGAAATGGGGTTGGTTCGAATCGCCGCACCAAGTGATTATCGCCCCGGATAAGGACATTCAGCGGTTGGAAGCCTCGACGTTGATCGAAGCGGCCGAGAGGGTGACGTGCGCCTTGCCCTGATTTGGCTCCTGCTGATTTTGGCGACCCTTGTGCATTCGGCGGACATCCTCATCCTAATCCACGAGAAAGAAGCTGGCCCAATCATTCCTGCGGCAGACTACAACCAACCGACCTGGATTCTCTGGCCCCACTCCTCTAATTTCCTTCAGAGCAACCGTCTCTTTTCTCTGCCCTCCGGGGTGGATTGGCAAACGGGTTACCTCGACGATGCCTTCGTCGTGAAGCAAACGACGGCAAGATCGATTGCCGACCGAAAGTGGATTCGCCGAGGCTTTTTCGAGGCAATAGCCCAGCACCTTGGCGATCGAAA
>JACMJO010000517.1 GCA_014380605.1 Fimbriimonadaceae bacterium
GCAAAGAGCGCTTTGAAATCTACTGCACTCCTTGCCACGGACAGATAGGCGATGGACAAGGAATGATCGCCAAGCGCGGCTTCACTTTGCGAAGGCCGGTTGGCAACTACCACACCGAGCGATTGCGCAAGATGCCGGTTGGCCACTTCTACGATGTGATCACGAACGGTTACGGATCTATGTACAGCTATGCTTCGCGCATCGAGCCCCGAGACCGCTGGGCGGTCGTGGCCTATGTTCGCGCGCTTCAACTAAGCCAAGGCGCAAGCACGGCGGACAAGGCGGAAGCCGATGCTAAGTTCCCAGTTCCGCCCGCTCCAAAGGAAGAGCGTGCCGCGCCGATCGTTGAAGGAGGAGGGCACTAATGAGCGAAACTCATGACCAGCCTTCGCTGAATCTTCACAAGTACCAGTCGGTTGCAGGCTTGCTTGGAATCGTGGGCGTGGCCGTCATGTTGGCGGGACTCTTTAGCGGCCAGCAACAAGCTTGGCAAGCCTATCTGTTTGGTTGGGTCGTCTGGGTATCGCTTTCGGTCGGATGCCTTGGCTTGATCCTCCTTAAGCACTGCGTCAACGGTCGGTGGGGCTTGCCGGTACTTCGGCTCCTTGAGGCCGGGGCAAGCTTCACGAACTTCCTGATTCTGCTCATCCTGTTCCTACCGATCCTGTACACAGTTTTTGAAGGTAAGGGAGTTCTTTACCCCTGGGCGAACCCGGAGAAGATAGCCTCCGATCACGTTCTTCATGCGAAGGCTTGGTGGCTCAACCAGATTGGGTTTGGCATCCGAACCATCATCTACTTCGTCATTTTCATGGGTATGGCGGCTTGGTTGCGGGCATCTACCTTGCGCCAGGATCAGAACAAGGATGATAAGGAAAGGGCTTTTCGCACAAACCTTGCTTCGCCCGGGTTGCTTGTCTTCATGCTCGTGGTTACGGCCGCATTCACGGACTGGGTAATGAGCCTAGAGCCTTATTGGTCCTCCACGATTTACGGCGCTTGGTGGGCGGTTGGAATGACGCTGATGGCCTTTGCCTTTGTGACGGCAATTGCCGCCCTGAACAAGAACCAGGAGCCCTACAAAGGCATCGTCACCCCAAGTTGGACTCGGGACATGGGCAACTTGATGTTGGCCTTCACGATGCTCTGGGGCTACACGTCTCTAAGCCAATACTTGATCATCTGGTCTGGCAACCTTCCGGAGTTCATCACGTACTTCGTGAATCGGTCCAAGGGTGGCTGGAATGCCATCGGCATGGCGACGATGCTCGGACAGTTCTTCATCCCGTTCTTTGCCCTGCTGTCGCCACG
The DNA here is from genome assembly GCA_014380605.1 of Fimbriimonadaceae bacterium. Classification (GTDB taxonomy): domain Bacteria; phylum Armatimonadota; class Fimbriimonadia; order Fimbriimonadales; family Fimbriimonadaceae; genus 55-13. The sequence goes on from JACMJO010000517.1 coordinate 1,312, forward strand.
AGTCAAGGCTCAAGCGCCGCTGATTGCCAAGCTTTGCGGGTGGATTCTCGTAATCCGGCTCGTCGACATGTACTACGTCATCATGCCGGCCATGCGCGGTACCCCGATGCCAAGCTTCTGGGACTTCGTCGCCGTTGTCGGAGTCGGTGGAGCCTGGGTTTATGGCTTCACCAAGGCGGTCAGTCGAGCCCCTCTCATGCCAAGCTACGATCCTCGTCTGACGGAGGCGGTCCATGCACACTGACGAGCACAGCGATCCCCTAGTCGATCTCGGTTATGAAGAGAGGGATATCAATCCCAAGATCATCTTCAAGGTGTCGATGTTCTTCTTTGGGTTCGCCTTCGTGAGCTTTGCCCTAGGTTGGGTCATCCTGTACTTCTTTGGGTACTGGAAGTCGGCGGATGGCGTGAACGACCTAATGTCCACCAAGATTCCAAAGTCTCCAAATCCCATTCTACAAACCAACGTGACCGCGAAGACGGACATCAAAGAGATGCGGATTAAGGAACGCGAGGAGCTGACATCGACTGGACCGTCGACCCATGTAGAGGGCGCTAATCGTATTCCTATCGAGCAAGCGATCAAGCTTGCCGCGGCGCGAGGGGCGAAGCTCAGCAGTAACCCTCCCATTGGCGGTGGCATTACTATCGATCAAGGAGGAAGCCACTAGGATGCGGGCACTTTCCATCCTGCTCGGCTTTGTTGTCTTGATGACGTCGGCCGTAGGCCAGCGAACCTTCAACCAGTCGCTTGCCCAGATGAAGATCGACCAAAAGCTGGGCGCTCAGGTGCCAGCCGACGCCAACTTCAAAGATGAGACGGGGAAAGAGATTAAGTTCGCTTCCCTCCTGGGGCAACGCCCCGTCGTTTTACTTCCGATGTTCTACCTGTGCCGAGGCGTCTGCGGAAAGGAGGCGGACAACCTTCTTAAGTCCATTGCCAAACTGGACGGAAAGCAGGTTGGGCAAGACTACGACGTCGTGTTCCTCAGCATCAGCCCCCGCGAGACTCCAGACCTCGCGATGAACAAAAAGACCAGCCTGCTCAAGGTGATGAAGGGCGATCTGAACGAATCAGGCTTCCACTTCCTTACTGGGCAAATGGAGGAGATTCGGAAAGTCACCGACGCAGTTGGATTCGGGTTCGACTACGACCCTGCCGATGGACGGATCAACCATCCTGCCGGGCTCATGATCCTCACGGCCTCCGGAAGAGTTTCCCAATACATCATGGGAGCGGAGTACCCCCGGCCCATCCTCGTCCAAGCCCTGAACCGGGCCAACGAAGGCCAGATTGCCGATAGAAAGGCCGACGTGATCTTGCTGGGCTGTGTGATGATCGACCCCATCACTGGACAACGAAGCCTGATCATTGAAGGGGTTATCCGGATCATTGCGGGAGCTTTTGCCCTCGGACTTTTCATCTGGATCGGATCGATGATTATCAAAGCACGGAAGATCGAGAAAAACGGCGCAACGCCAGACGGGGGGACGCCCACTCGAGCCTAGCTCGCCACGGAACGGTTTACATGCTCAAACTATTCAACTTTCCACTCGCACCCGAGCAGGCGTCGAACTTCGCGCAAGAGTACGACAACATCTTTTACGCGCTCACGATCCTGACGATCATCTTCACCGTCCTGGTTGGCGCGTTGGTTTTGTTCTTCGTCATTCGCTATCGCGAGGGCTCCAAAGTCGACCGATCTAGGCCAATCTACGAGCATCTTCCGTTGGAACTGGCGATGACGACCGTCCCTACAGTTCTGGGACTGGTGGTGTTCTTCTTTGGTGCGAACCTCTTCGTGAAGATGCGGACTCCGCCTGAGAACGCGATGGATATCTACATCGTGGGCAAGCAGTGGATGTGGCACGCCCAACACGCTCCCAGTGGCGTTCGGGAGAACAATACGCTTCACGTTCCGATCAACAAGCCGGTCCGGCTCACGATGATCTCGCAGGACGTCATCCACGCCTTCTTTATCCCAGAATTCCGAATTCAATACAGGGTCGTTCCCGGACGATACACGACTCAGTGGTTTACGGCCACCAAGCCGGGCGTCTATCACCTGTTCTGCAACATGTACTGTGGTGGACAGCACTCGGAAATGGGCGGGTACGTCTACGCGATGGAGCCAAAGGAGTATGCCCAATGGCTTGCCAATGGCGGCAACGATCTCCAGGCGAAGACCATGGAACAGCGCGGAGCCATCCAATACGATCGGCTCGCCTGTGCGAATTGCCACGAGGTCAAGGACACAGCTCGCGCACCAAGCCTTTACGGATTCTTTGGCCGCACACGAAAGTTCACGAATGGAACGAGCGCCGTTGCCGATGACGCGTACTTCCGCAAATCGCTCATCGACCCCCACGAGTTGATCAACGAAGGCTACGAGAACACGATGTCTGCCTATAACGATGTTGGCGAAGAGGAGATTCTAAACCTCGCCGCCTATGTCCGATCTCTCGGCACAAGCGCAGAGCCAAAAGCAGGAAGCCCTTCGATCGAGGCAAAAAAAGGCGACGAATACACGGGCAATAGCTACCAAGGCAAGCCAAACCTTTCGGTGGGAGCTCTCGCCCACGAGAACAAACCAACTACGCCGGGACCGAGCCGTGGCAATCTTTCCACGGGAGCGATTTCAACTGAAGGCGGAGCCAAACGATAATGAGCGCGACTACTGAAAATCTTCAGGAAGAAGAAGAACTTAACTACCTGACTAACGGGAAGACCCTGAAGTCTTGGCTGTTGACGGGCGACCACAAGCGCATCGCAATCCTGTATCTCATTTCAACGGCAATCTTTTTCATGATCGGCGGCATCTTTGCCTCGCTGGTCCGACTGGAGTTGACGTCGCCAACCGGCGTTTTGCTGGAGACGGAGACTTATAACAAAGCCTTCAGCGCTCACGGCATCGTCATGATCTTCCTGTTCCTGATCCCGTCCATTCCGGCGGTTCTAGGGAACTTCGTCCTGCCCATCATGCTAGGGGCTAGAGACCTTGCCTTTCCCAGGCTGAACCTTCTGAGTTGGTACTTCTACATGGCGGCTGGAATCATCGTCCTATGGGCGATTTGCATCGGCGGCGTGGATACCGGCTGGACGTTCTATACTCCGCTTTCCACCACCTACTCGCACGGCGCTATCAGCCTGGCGATCATGGGCGCGTTCCTGGCTGGATTTAGCTCGATCTTTACCGGCATCAACTTCATCGCGACCATCCACAAGATGCGCGCGCCCGGGATGACCTGGTTCCGAATGCCGCTGTTCGCATGGGCGATGTACGGCACATCGGTCGTCATCGTTCTCGGTACCCCGGTCATCGCCATTACTCTGGGCTTGGTAATGGTCGAGCGGTGGACGGGAATCGGCATTTTCAGTCCAGAACTCGGCGGCGACCCGGTTCTGTTCCAGCACATGTTCTGGTTCTACTCCCACCCGGCGGTCTACATCATGATCTTGCCGGCGTTCGGAGTCATCAGCGAACTCATTGCGAACTTCAGCCGCAAGCGCATCTTCGGCTACCACTTCGTAGCGTTCTCGACGTTGGCGATCGCGGGGCTTGGGTTCTTGGTTTGGGGACACCACATGTTTGTGTCCAGCCAGTCGATGTATGAGGGGATTGTGTTCTCCCTAATCTCGTTCTTGGTTGCCGTTCCGTCGGCGATCAAGATTTTCAACTGGACGGCAACGATCTATAAGGGCAACGTTCGGATGCACACGCCGATGATTTACGCCCTTAGCTTCATGATGCTGTTCACGATCGGAGGTCTTACCGGGCTCTTCCTGGCTTCGATGGGAACGGACGTTCACCTTACGGCGACCTACTTCGTCGTCGCGCACTTCCACTACGTAATGGTAGGAGGCGCGATCACCGGCTTCTTGGGCGGCCTGCACTATTGGTGGCCGAAGATGACGGGTCGGATGTATCCGGAAGGAATCGCGCGGATCAACGCGGTGCTGGTCTTCATCGGGTTTACCGCGACATTCTTGCCCCAGTTCATCGTCGGCTTTTTGGGAATGCCTCGACGGTATCACTACTACTACTTCGCTCCAGAATTCCAGATATATCACATTCTGTCGACGATGGGCGCGAGCATTCTCGCCATCGCGTTCTTTACCCCGGCGACTTACCTCATTTGGTCCCTCTTCAAGGGCGAGAAGGCTTCGGCTAACCCATGGGGCGCACACGGACTGGAGTGGCAGACGGCTTCGCCGCCAGATTCGCACAACTTCCATCACATTCCGATCGTGACGGATGAGGTCTATGATTTCCCCGGCGTTGAATATGCTCATCCGAGCCACGGTCACAAGAAGAAGAAGTCTAAGTCAGACGACCCAGCAACCAAGGAGCAACACTAACGATGGCTAGTGCGCACGCTGAAGTTGAGAACTTTCCCGTTCACGTCCATGTCCAGTTCGAGGATATCGAACAACAGAACGAGACGTATCTAGTCGGGATGTGGGCCTTCATGGTCACCGAGGTTATGTTCTTCGGCGCCCTATTCTTGGCCTATATCTTGTATCGCTGGCACTATCAGCCCGATTTTTACATGGCTCATAAAGGCCTAGACTGGAAGGCGGGCGCCGTCAACACGACGTTGCTTCTCCTGAGTTCCTTCACAATGGTTCTCGGAGTCCACTTTGCCCAGCTTCGGAAGCACAAGCTGGTGGTGGCTAACCTAGCTGCAACTTGTTTACTTGCCACAGGCTTCCTGTTGATCAAGTTCCTCCTCGAGTGGCCGGCCAAATTCAGCCACCATCTCGTGCCGGGCTACAGTTTTGGAACCCACCCCGAATACTTGTATGGTGCCAGCCCTCGATCCGGCGAACTGTTTTACAGCCTTTACTTCCTGATGACGGGATTGCATGCGATCCACATCATCATAGGAATCATCATCATTGGCGCACTTGCGTGGATGTGGCAACGCAACGACAAGATTGTCTCTGAGGATTACATTCCGACGGAACTCGTCGGCCTGTACTGGCACTTCGTCGACCTCGTGTGGATCTTCCTCTTCCCGCTTTTCTATCTCATCCCCCAATAAGACCATGGCAAGCAAAGGACACTCTAACGGTATTCACGTCTTCCCAATCGGGATGTATATCAAGACGCTTGTGGTATTGCTGGTTTTGATGGTCTTGACCATTGCGGTCGCACAGGTGAACCTTGCTCACGTTTTTGCCGATCGTGGCTGGTCGCCTGCTTTAGGTTCGGTCGCTAACAATGTCATCGCCATGACCATTGCCGTGATCAAGGGGATGTTGGTCATCTCGTTCTTCATGCACGTGAAGTTTGGTTCGGACCTGGTGAAGCTTTGGGCGATGACCGGGTTTGTTTGGGTCACCCTGATGCTGTTCATCCTCATGGACTACGGCACAAGGAAGTTCGAA
>JACMJO010000518.1 GCA_014380605.1 Fimbriimonadaceae bacterium
GAACCAGATCGAAACTCATGGGCTTATTAGACCCGGCTCAAGCATCTGGTTGTTCTACTTGACCTTTTTCAGCCGCATCTCAAAGAACTGATACCACTTGCCTTCGCCCAAATCGACCTCGCCGATCTCATGCCAACGGCTCTTTTCGTCCAGCTTTATTGTGTAGCGGATGGTTCTCTGATTTTGCATGGTCCACACGATGACGCCGTTCTTGGCAGTCGCTTTATGCTCGCCCGAGGCTCCTCCAGCAAGGAAGGATCGCATCCGGTACTCCTTGGTTGCCGGATCGTAGTAGAGGATGCCGAATGCGTCGTGAATCACGTTGCCGTCCGAATCCAACCCTCTGCCTTCAAGCGACAGAACCGATCCGCCCGCCTTTAGGGCAATCTTCTCGACTACTTTGCTGGTCTCGCGTTTTCCGCCGATCATCATCCAGCCTTCGCCATGCCATTCGCCGACCAGGAAGGCAGTCTCTTTCATGGCTTTGATAACTTCGGGATTTTCAGGGGGCTTGCCCTGGGCAAATGAGGTCGACACGACGATGCAGGCTAGGAACAAACGCACGATACGCATGGCGACATAGTAACGCTAATCGCAAGCGAATGGCTTGTAGATTTCCGGCAATGTGCCCTGAGGAGCCTCCCCCTCGCGGATGAATTTGCCGCTAGGGGGAGGGCAGGGTAGGGGACGCTTGCCGAGTGTTTGTATTTAACAGGTCCTCAAGCCCTCTAAGCGAAAAGGCGGATGCCTTGCTCACAAGTCCAATCGCATGTCACCATGCTCGATTTCGGCCAAGAATCGTCCCTCAAACTCCCCGGGACTGATTCCAAAAAGGGACTGAAACTCGTGGATCAGGTGCGACTGGTCCGCAAATCCCCGCTCGGCTGCAATTTCGCCCCAGTTGATGGATCTGGCCCTTGCCACATCGATCGCGGTTCCCCTGAGCCGACAAATGCGAGAGTATTGTTTGGGAGTCAATCCAACTTCGCTTCGGAATAGCCGCTGAAACTGGCGCTCGCTTAACCCAACCAGATCGGGTAGTTCGGAGACCTTGACGGTGCCCTGGCTCGCCGTGATCGCGTAAACCCCGCGCATCACCTCTGGACAGGGTGAGTTGGACTGCACCAAACCTTCCAGCAGTGGGGCCGCTTCTTCAAGGGAAGCAACCGAATGCAAGCCTCCGAGCGCTCTAACCAGGTCTGGCATCTCATAAGCCAACAGACCAGATTTCCCAAACCACTCTTCACCTGACTTCCCAATCGCGGGCCGACTGGCGCCGGGCAGGAAGCGGATGCCCCATATGATGTCGTTGGGGAAAATCGCTACCTGGAGGCTCTCCAATCGCGGACCCACGAAGACGACCCGCGAACCTCCATTGGAAGATCGAGCATAAGCAACCGAGACGCATCCGTCCAAAGGGATCGAGTGAAGATGTCCGGGCTTCAGGGAGTCGTTCGCCGTGAACTCCCAAAGGCTCGCCACCAAGCCGCTCACCCGATCGCTGGGCGCAATCTCTCGGTATCTCATCGGTGCGCTGGACACGGACGCAGTTTATCGGAATCACTGGGCACGAAGTCCCCGATTCCAGGGAGCACAAGACGAGCTTGAAATCCCATGTCGTAGCTGGCGAGGACATCGGGTTAAACAAAAATGAGCTTGCTTACTAGAGGATTCATCGCCGGACTTTTTATGATTCTGTCGGTCTTGGCATCGGCGCAGGGCGACAGCGCCACGGCCGCTAACCGACTCTCGGAAATCGCTACGCAACTAAAGGAAGGGAAGTCCGACGGTGCGACGCTTCTCAACGAAGCGGTTCGCTTGTGCGGATTCTCGGTGTGGTCTGAGGATCGAACTCGACTGGCTGAGCCTCTCACTTCGCCCGGCCTTGACTTGGCGATTACGGACAAGGAGATTGCCGGATTCGCCGAGCTATACAAGCGGCAGAATCGGGTTGAGCTGGCAGATTTGGTCGCCGCCTTTGACCCGATCTATCGCGAAGCGGGTGGAAAGAAGGGACTGCCGTTCTTTGTCGACAAACTAGTTCGAGGGAACCTGTTTAAGGACAAGCAAGCTCCCAGATTGCTTGCTTCCTTCCTGCAAGATCTTGCCCGCACCCACGGTGAGCCCAACGATGTTCCCGTGACGATGACCTCCCAGCTAGACCCAATCCAAGCGCTGTTGATCATGAGGGTCGTCACGGAGGAGATTCGAGTTCCTTTGCGCAAGGCAGGGAAGCCAGAGCTTTACGCCTCTATCCATCCTGAATACGCTCAAGAAGAGAATCCAGGCTGGGCGGAGGATGCCTTCGCGGGCGGAATCACCGGCCTCTTTGAGGAAGTCGTTGGTGGAATCGGCGAGATAGGCGGGAAGGTTACCAACGCGGTCGGCAAGGCCAATGCGCTTGCCGCCATCACGAAGTTCATACTTACCTATCAGTTCCTTCGTGGCGAGATGACGTTGGAGGGGAAGGGCCAGCCCCTTATTCGAACCAAAGATGAGGTAGCGGGCGACGAGCGGACTACGGTTGCTCGGTTCTACATCGACGGCACCGGAGTTACCGACTGGCTGAAGGACAACCGCAAATACTTCCACATCCTTGGACTGGATTTGGACACGCCCAAGACGGGCCCCTTGAAGAAGGTGGAGACATACTGGCGACTGAGCCAGAGCTACAAGTACGCAACGAAGCAACTTGTCCAAGCCGTACGCGGCACGACCGATCTTTCCCGCTTGAAGACCAACGACGCGGGCGAAGCAAGAGTCACTTGGGAAGGGAAGCCCCAGCCAAAGAAGATCAATCCGAAGAAGGCGATGCCGGTTATGAAGTCCGTTTGGATCAGCGTTTCGCCTCAGGTGAAGTCAGTAGAGGTTCAGCAGGACTTGGTGGATGCGGTGACCGGCGCAATTGGCATCAAGGATGGCCCAGTCGGAGCGATTTCTCCGATCATGGAGATTCTGTAC
>JACMJO010000519.1 GCA_014380605.1 Fimbriimonadaceae bacterium
ACGGTCGCTATAGCGGCGTTTGAATATTTGGTGCGTGTTTCTGGCGCGTAAACCAATTTGGTCTCGTTGAGGCTGGCGATGGTGCGGGCGAGTGACGGCTCAGTCGTCTCGAAGTAGTTGCCGACCGGCGGCTCGCGCACGAGGCCCGAGCGGTGTGACATCAGTTGTCTGAGCGTGACGGGCTTACCGAACGGGTTACGCGGATGGAAGTCTGGAAGGTAGCGTGTTACCGGGACGTCCAGATCGAGCTTGCCCTGCTCGACGAGTTGCATGATCGCGATGTCGGTGAAGAGCTTCGAAACGGAGCCAACGCGATAGACGGTCTCGGCGGTGGCGGGGATCTTGGCCTTCGCGTCGGCGAAACCGAACCCCTTGGCCCAAACGATCTGTTGATCGTCCACCAAAGCGATTGAGAGCGCTGGCAAGTCTTTATCCCGCATCTCGTGCTCGATGAACTTCTCGAGCATCTCGACCGCAGTCGCGTAGTTCTTGCGCGGCGCGACGGAGACTTGGCTTTTTGATTCGCCCGATGTCTGTGCAGAGCCGGGCGAAGCCCCTTGGTCGTTAACAATCAGGCATAGGGTGAAAGTGATCGCCAGAAATACGGCGCCGGTTTTCCGAAATCTGTTGACTGCTTGCATATTGTCTCTACCGAAATTGTCCGACGAACTACAGTTTGTCTTGAGCCTGCGAAGCAGGCGTCAGCATAAAGCCTTTGGGGCGTAAGCCCCAGGAAAAGCAACGGAGATCACATCGAGCCCGTGTAAACGGGCGGCAGCCGCTCCACAGTGGTTGATGGCGTCGTTGGCTGGTGTAGTGTCAGCCAGCGAGTCTTATCGTAAAGATATTTATGAGACACTACACTAGCCAGCGGGCAGCAGATTATTTCCAGAACTTCACCTTCTCCTGCCTAACTTCGACAGCAGGTCGGCGGTGATCGCGGTCATCCCTTCTGCATATCTGGCTTTATTCCGAACCTCGAAGCGCATCACTTTCTTTGAATCTTGGCTTTTTCCATAGCGAACAACCCCACTATCCGAAATCGAAATCTCGACTTCGGAAAAGCCGAAAAGGTCGTTGTTTAGCGCCGCTTCTTGCCCCTTGCGATTTGTGGAGGGGACTGAGCGATACTTCGTCCCGTCAAACGTCACTTGTCGCCCCGAGAGAACACCAAAGATGGCCGTGCACCATAGATTTCTCGTGCCGGCGAAGAGTTGTGCCTGACGTTGAGGATCGACTGGAGACGACAGGAACGCGAGCGGATCAGAGTTTTCCTTTTGCAATGCATAGATGAAGAACTGAATAAGCTCTGGCGAGGGTTTTCTAAAAAGGTCTTCATGCTTCGCATTCCAGAAAGATGCGCGTCCGGCGTTCTTGAACTTTCCCCCATCGAAACACGGCACCCAGTAGATGGGCAGGCCCGAACGCATGAGCCCCACGTAAGCTTGGAGATCGAGCTTGACGTTGTACTCCTGGTAGCTGGGATCGGACGCCTCTCCGATAAAGACCAAGAGCTTGCCAACCTTGTCCCTAAAGAGAGCAGGGTTTCGATTGTAGGCCGCCACGACGTCACGAACGCTGCCTAAAGTCGTGATCATGACGGGAGATGGAAAGTTCCTCAGCGCGTCCAGTATGAATTCAACTCCCTTTTGAAACTCCGGCTTCTGATCAAGCGCTTCGTCTGTCGGGCTCTTAAGCTTCTCTGTTAGACCAAGTACCGTCGGTACATTCCGCCCAGTGATCTTGTTCATCTGGGATACAGGAATGGCGCCAGGCCTCTTCAGTTGTTTGTCCCCCTGATCGAGAACGATGCCCTTCAGATCCACCTCAGGCATCGCAAATAGCGTGGCAAGATCGAAATGGTCGTCCGGGTCATCATGAGGGTGAAAAAGGTCTGTAGTGTAAATGACGGAAATAGATGAGGCCTCCTTTGTGGAAGCCGTTCCTTCCTTTGCTTGCCACGACTCCACCGATAGAGCTGCCAAGATCAAAAAAACCGCGCCAATGGGAAGTAACCTGTAATTCAAAGAAGAGTCTCTCCCTTCGCCCTAAAACACGTTTGGGAAGCTTTGGATTCAGTCTTATGACTCTCAGTGATGGATTCCACTACACTCCGCTTTGTCCACGGTGGAACCTTCCTTTTCTAAACGTCAAATGCTCGTTCCTTGTCATCACCGAATCTTACCTGGACCCCAAAGTGCGCGGCCCGGTTTTGCTCCTGTGTGTTCACCATCCTTGAACACCTGCACGCCGTTGACCAAGACGTGCTTCACGCCGACCGAATACTGGTGTGGGTTTTCGAACGTGGCGCGGTCGGTAATGGTTTGCGGGTCGAATACGACCACGTCAGCGAACATTCCTGTTCTGAGAAAACCTCGACGATCAAGACCGAGGTTCGTGGCAGGCAGCCCCGTCAAACGCCGCACCGCCTCGGAGAGTGAGATCACCTTCTCCTCGCGCACGTAC
>JACMJO010000520.1 GCA_014380605.1 Fimbriimonadaceae bacterium
ACCGCTGCCAAGCTCAACGCCACCTATCCTCAGTACTTGGCGCATGCCGACAACGCGGGAACCATTTCGATGACCCTGCCCACCGGTCAATCCCCCATCAATGCGATGAGCCAGATCGAGCATGTACGGGTCATGAGCGACGCTCAGGCGACGATTGTGATTGACGAGAAGACGGGCACGATCGTCTTCGGAGCAAACGTAAAAGTCGGCCCGGCGGCCATCGCTCAGGGAAGTCTCAACGTGAGGATTGATACGGTCTTCGATGTGAGCCAACCCAAGCCTTTTTCTCGAGGCGAAACGGTTATTGTGCCGACCTCGACAATCACCGTTGACGAAAAGACTGCTCAAGTCGCGACACTAGCGCCCAATACCACCGTGCAGGACTTGGCGAAGATGTTCCAGGCGCTTCAATTGAAGCCCAAGGACATCATCTCCATCCTCCGAGCCCTTCGCACTCAAGGCGCCCTCAAGGCAAGGATTATCTCGCAATGAGCATAGATATCCAAAGCATTGGGCGAAACGTGGAAATCGCCAAAAAGGTAGAGCCGGAACTGGCGAAGCTCAAGAAGGCAACCGAAGGGTTCGAGGCGATCTTTCTCAAGAAGCTCTTCAGCCAAATGAGGTCGAGCGTCAAAGAAACCCAGTTTGGCCAGACACTGGGCAAAGAGATTTACGACGACATGTTCAACGAGGCGATGGCCAACGCTGCCGCCAAGTCGAAGACGCTTGGAATGGGAGACATGCTGTTCAAACAGTTTGCACCCCGGATCGTAAACGGCATCGCCTACCAAGAGATGCGCAAGAAAACCTCAAACAGTTTGATTACCAACACAGACGATCTAATCGGTCGTGAGAAGCTTGGGCAGGCTGCCCAAGCCACCAACAAAAAACCATGAAAACACGTGAACTGCAACAACTATGGTGGGATTGGCTCAGCACATCTGAGCGACTCCTCCGATCGCTCTACGAACAGACGGCGGCCCTTACGCTTCGCGACGTCGCGAGAGTGGAAAGGATCCAGCCCGAACTGGACCAAATGATGTCGAGGCTCCGAGAGCTTGACAGCGAGGCCGTGACGCTTGCCCATAAGCTGGCCGGAGAGTTGGGAACCGAACCCAGCCTTCGAAGTTTGGTGAGCGTGCTTGAAAAAGCCGAAGCACAAGCCCTGCAAGGACTCGGAAACCGCGTTACCGTAGCCGCGCGCAACGTTCAAGAAGTGCTTAAGAAGAATCGGACCCTCATCGAAAACGAAATGACCTACATCAATGGCTCGATGACCCTCGTTGCCAAAGCCGCTGTCCATGCCAAGGGTCCATTTTCGGCAATAAAGACCGACTCTGTATTGGTGGATCAAGCCGCCTAGGAGATAACGATGCCCGGAGCATTTCATGGACTCAATATGGCCTCCAACGCCTTGCGCGCGTTTCAACGCGCGCTCGACGTCACTGGCCACAATATCTCGAACGTCAATACGGTTGGCTACACCCGACAATCGATCGAGTTTAGGGACAACGACCCCACCAAGTTTTGGAGCGGCGGCGTCCATTCGCTTGGCAATGGCGTGAGCATCTCGTCGGTCAACCGAATTCGGGACGCCTTCCTAGAACAACGCAAGATTCAGGCTACCGGCGACACGGGGAAGTACCTTCAGATGGCGGATGGCTTGCGCAACGTTCAGGCCCTCTTCCTCGAGCCTGGCGGGAGCGGCATCGCGGATGCGATGGATAAGTTCTTCAACGCGTGGTCGTCTCTGGCATCCAATCCAAACGAGCCTACCGCTCGAATGCAAGTTCAACAAGCGGGCGTTACTCTTGCGAATCGTGTCAAGACAACCTACTTGGCGCTCCAAGACCAATCAACCTTTACCAATGAGGCGATCACCGACACCCTAAACCAGGTTCAGAACCTTTCTCGGCAGGTTGCCGATCTGAACGGACAGATCCGCCAGAAACAGGCGGAGGGCATGGAGCCGAACGACCTGAAGGATATGCGCGACCAGGCGGTCCGCGACCTGGGGCAACTGGTCGACATCCATACCTTTGAGCAACCCGACGGGACCATGAGCGTCTTCATGAACCAGCTCACCTTGGTCGATAGCGCGGGCGCGGTTCCGACTCCGATGACGTTTAACACTGCTTTGGGCACGATCTCCGATGCAAGTGGAACCTTCGATGTCAGAAGCGGCAAGCTACGCGCGCTTTTCGAGTCAGCCGAACAGATCAAAACGTATCAAGGCAATCTGGATTCGCTGGCGAATGAGCTTCGTACCCAGGTCAATTCCGTCCATACGGCCGGCATCAACCCCCTCGGCAACACCGGCGTTCGGTTCTTCAATGATTCTCTTCCGCAATCGGGAGCGATCGACTTCAACCTAGACCCCGTCGTCGCTGCAGATCCGCGTGCGATCGTGAGCAGCGTCACTGGTGTCGCTGGCGATGGTGGACTTGCTCTGTCGTTGAGCCGACTTCGGGACCAGAGCCAAGCCTCTTTAGGCAACACCACCTTCGGGCGCTACTTCGACAACATGGTTTCCGACATTGGCCGCAAGACCGAGTATTTCGAGGCCCAGGTCAGCACCCAGCAGGCGATGAACGAGCAGATCGACAACCAAATACAAAGCGTAAGCGGCGTTTCCTTGGATGACGAGATGGCCAACATGCTCAGATTCCAAAGAAGCTATCAAGCCGCGGCTAAAGCCCTCACCATCTTCGACCAAGTTGCCGAAGATTTAATTAACATGGTCCGCCGGTAGTGCGGAAACTAGAGCATGAGAATTAGCACCGCCTACCAGTTCGAGTCTTACACCAGCGATATTCGCTTGGCGCAAGAGCGGATGGCGATCGCTGGTCGGCAGGTAAGCACCGGCAAGCGGTTAGAGAAACCAAGCGACGATCCGTTGGGTACGTCGCGCATGCTGACGATGCGCAGCTACAAGGCCGCTACCGAGCAGTACTCGAAGAACCTGCAAGTTGCCAAAGGAGTTTTGGGTTACACCGAGGATTCCTTGGGAAGCCTCCACGATGGCGTCAAGCGCGCATACGCCCTCGCCGTCCAAGGGGCAAACTCGGCCACTGACCAAACCGGCCGCAATGCAATGGCTCAAGAGATCACCGAGATTCAGTCTCGATTGGTGCAGATCGCGAATACTCGCGGTCCATCGGGGCAGTTCATCTTTGCCGGGCAAGACAATGGATCGACTCCCTACATTGTCAGCGGAGCGACTATCACCTTTAACGGCGACGGCAACCCAGTTCTCGTCGAGGTCAGTCCTTCGGAAACGATGCAGGTCAACTCGCTCGGCGAACCCATGTTTAGCGATATCTACAACAAGCTGGAAACGCTCAAAAATAACCTGTTAGGCGGCAATGTGGGCGCCATCAGCGGGGTGAGCATTACCGATATGCAAACGGCGATGACGAATATCAACGCCGAGCGCGGCCAAGTCGGAGCAAAACTCCGCCAGGTCGACGAATACAACAACCAGTACACCAGGAGGGTGGACGACCTAACTCAGGGAATCTCCGACATAGAGGAAGTCGATGTTTCCCAAGCGATCATGAGCTATCAGCTCGCTCAAACGGCTTACGAGGCCGCGTTGAGGGTGGCCAGTCAGGGCTACCAGCTGAGTCTGATGGACTTCATCCAAGGTTGATCTATCCAATGACAATTTCAAACACTAGGTTCGGCGACATCGAATACTCTGCCGACGACATCATCACATTTACCGACGGCATCATCGGATTTCCTGAGAACAGTGAATTTCTATTGCTGAACCACAAGCCGAACACGCCTTTCCGGTGGCTACAAAGCCTCCAGGATCCGGCCCTCGCCTTTTTGGTGGCGTTCCCTGAGATCATCGTGCCGGGCTATTCGCCAGTTGTCGACGATTCCGTCGTGACAGAGCTGTCACTAAGTGAAGAGACGCCAAAACTGCTTCTCACCACGGTGACGATCCCAGCCGGCAAACCGAAGGAAATGACGACCAATTTGCTCGGTCCTATCATTGTCAATGGCGCTACCATGCAAGCAAAGCAGGTGATCTTGACCGACGACGCGTATACTGTTAAACACCGGGTATTCGCCAGAAGCGAACGCGTAGCGGAAAAAGTTGCGGCCTAAAGGCCAAGACCTTTTTCGTGACCGGCCACGGAGGGCTTGTCGGGCATGTTGGTGCTCACACGAAAACTACATCAGAGCATCGTAATTGGGGATCAGATCGAGGTCGTTGTGCTCGAGGTCCGAGGTGAACAAGTTCGCCTGGGCATCAAGGCGCCGAAAGACGTGACTGTTCATCGAAAAGAGATCTACGAGCAAATCCAGGAGGAGAACAAGAGTTCTTCGACGGTTCGCTTGGAGGATATCCCCGAGGGCTAGAGGTTTTGGATGAATCTGCGTGAGCGTTACAAACCCATCGCGCAGGCTTCCAATATGCTTGTCATCAGCAGCTTTTTTGTGCTGGTGGTGTTGCTCGCTACCAACAACGGACTTGCCCTTGTCAATGTAGCCGTCGGTAGCGCGATCATTCTCATTGCCAACATGCTGTTTGTTGGCGCTGGAATGCTGGCTCCAGGTTTGGTAGAGCAGGGCAAGATCGTCTTTCCGCTCAACATAACGCTTCCCTTGGTCTATTCAGGCTGGGGAGCGGTTGTCACCTACCTTTCCTGGCGCATCGGCAGTCCGCTTGAGCCGACGATGGAAGTCTTCCGTCGCTTTGCCGATTTATTTGAACGGAGCGATATGATCTGGTTTCCCGTCGTTCAATTCGCGGTGATGACGGTGGCGGTCGTCACGAACTCAAAGGCGCCTGCCGAGAGTGTAGACTCAACTTAATGCAGGTTCATTTTGGCGAAGAGCTATTGCGCGCTGAGTGGACGGACGCAGTGGGTTGCCTTGGAACCTTTGACGGCGTTCATCTGGGCCATCAACAAGTCATCTCGACCGCTGTTTCGCGAGCCAGAGAAAAGGGTCTGCCATGTGTGCTCATCACCTTCGACCGGCACCCCGCTGCAGTCCTAGCTCCCGAGAAATGCCCTAAGGCAATAGCACCGTTATCTTCGAATCTGAAGGCGTTTGAGTCGCTTGGCGTTTCCGTGGCATTGATCCTTCCTTTCACCCAATCCCTCAGCGAGACAACTGCCCAAGCCTTTCTCGACGAAGTCTTTATCGGCGAGGCTAAGACGAGGCATCTGGTGGTGGGCCATGACTTCGCTTTCGGCAAGGGTCGAGAAGGGACTACCGATTGGCTCCAGGCGAAAATAGATACTGAGATCGTCCCTCCTTTTGAAATGGATGGCCAGAGGGTCAGCAGTAGCGCGATCCGCCGATCAATTGAAGTAGGGGACATGATTCCAGCTAAAAAGTGGCTTGGTCGCCCTTTCTCCCTCAATGGAATCGTCGTTGCTGGCCAGCGTTTGGGTCGTCAACTCGGCTTTCCAACCGTTAATCTGGCTCGATCCTACGACGGCGTGGTGCCCCAGGACGGGATCTACTCCGGATTCGCGCATACATCTTTGGGAGGTTTTAGAGCGGCGATTAGCATTGGTATGAGACCAACGGTGGATGGCAACCACCGAACCATCGAAGCCTATCTCCTCAACTACCCTGGAACAGAGATTTACGGGACCTCGGTAGATTTGGAGTTCTATCGACGACTTAGAAATGAAGAGAGGTTTGATTCGCTCGACGACCTAAAAATCCAAATGGCCCGGGACGTTGAGGCTGTTGCAAACGACATCGCGTTGCGCTAACGTCTAGAGAGATATGAAGAAACCCATTCTGATCGTCGCCGCCATCCTCGTCGTACTCGTTGGCGTTCGCGTGATCATGAGCCTTGGGGCGCCGGACGACAGGAAGCTGGTCCGCGAGGCTCTTGCCGAATCCATCAAAGCAAGTAAAGAAGGCAGGCCCGGGGGAGTGATGGACAAGATCTCGGACAAACTGACCGTCAACAACGAGAGATTCAACAAGGGTTCCATCGGAAACTGGATTCGAGACATGAAGCCGGACGTCGAGGTGCTGAAGCAAGACCCCGTAATCATCGGTGAAGAAGCGCAGATCACGTCTCCCGTCCGAGTGAAACTCTCGATGCCGATCGGTACGGGGTCCGCTTTCGACCAAACCATCGAGGGTGTGACGCTTGTCTTTGCCAAGGAATCTGCCATGGATTGGCTAGTCATCCCAACCACCAAGTGGCGCCTCAAGGAAGTCAAACTGCCGGACGACGTCATGTCGCAGTTCAGCGCGGGGCTAGGCAACTTTGGGGGCTTGGGCAGCTTCGGACTCTAGGAAGTTCCGAGTTCCGAGTTCCGAGTTCCGAGTTCCGAGTTCCGAGTTCCGAGTTCCAAAAGCGATCCTTAGTCCAATCCACCCTCTGCCCTCCACCCTGGCTAGGGCCTTTGGCCCATGTCCGCCACGCGCTAGCCCCCTGCACAGTTGCTGTGGATTAGGTGTCGAATTCAAGAGCCGACACCTAAGCTCAACATAACCTTAGGAGGTTGATATGAAAAAGTTGATTGGCATTCTTGCCATCGCATCGATGTTCACATTCGTCCTGACCGGCTGTAGCCAGCCGCCAGAGGGAGACCCCGCGCCCGCCCCAGAAACTGGCAAGGTAGCTCCCAAGACAGAAGCGCCAACTGAACCTACCAAGTAGCGTTCACTGAGAAGCTGGTGTGACTCCGTCACTCCAGCGCCACGTTACGACCTAGCCGGGAGACCCTCACCTCCATCACCCCGCCCCACAGAGGCCCGGGCCTGGAGGTACAGGCTACATCGCGCAGGTATACTCGCAACTCGAAATACGCACGAGCCCGGTCCGCGCGGCCAGGTCTCCGAGAGATCGGAGTTGTCAGCGCGAAAATCCAACCGACTCGGAGGCAAACCTGGAGGCACATATGGTTCAGCTCAGCATGAAAGAGCTGCTCGAAGCGGGTGTTCACTTTGGACACCAAACACGGCGCTGGAATCCCAAGATGAAGCGCTATATCTACGGCGCTCGAAACGGCATCTACATCATTGATCTTCACCAGACGATCAAGCTGTTTGAGGACGCCCTCAACTACATCCGCAAAATTATCGAAGATGGCGGCACCATCCTGTTCGTGGGCACCAAGAAACAAGCCCAGGCCGCGATCAAAGAGGCCGCTCAAAAGTCTGGCCAATACTTCATCGCCGAGCGATGGTTAGGTGGAACCCTCACGAACTGGAAGACCATCTCCCTGCGCATCAATCGGCTCAAAGAGCTCGACCGCATGGAAGCCGATGGCTACTTCGATCGCTTAACCAAGAAAGAAGCCCTAAAACGACGAGAAGAGCGGGATCAGCTCAATCGCTACCTGGAAGGCATCCGCAACATGAACCAGATTCCTGCGTGCATGTTCGTGGTCGACCTCAACAAGGAAGCGATTGCGGTCGCCGAAGCCAAAAAGCTTGGCATCCCCATCGTTGCCATCGTGGACACCAACTGTGACCCCGACTTGGTCGATGTGGTCATCCCCGGCAACGACGACGCCATCCGCGCTATCAAGCTGGTCACAACTAAGGTCTGCGAGACCATTCTCGAAGCCAGACCGATGGACGAGTCGCTCACCGAAGGCACCATCACGGAAGAAACGGACCTCGAAGACGATGGCCAGAGCTTCCAACTGGGCGCTGTGGAGCAAGAGTTGCTCCGAGCCTTTGGCGAAGAAGGCACCGACTAGCTACCTTCTCGCGATTGCCCAGGTCTTCTGGGCAATCGCGGACATTGAATAGCTTTCCCACCACAGATTTAAGGAGAAAAAATGGCTGGATACACAGCAGCAGATGTAAAGCGTCTCCGCGAAGAGACCGACGCACCCATGATGGAGTGCAAGAACGCCTTGGAAGAAGCTGACGGAGACTACGAGCGCGCAAAGGAAATCCTTCGCGAGAAAGGCAAAGCCGCCGCCGGCAAGAAGGCCGGCCGAGCAACCACCGCTGGCGTTGTCGCGTTCGCCGCCTCGGCGGACAACAAGACGGTCGCTGGGGTCCTCGTGGAATCCGAAACCGACTTCGTTTCGAAGAACGAAGGATTCGTCGCGATGGCTCAGGAGATTGCCGACTATGTGCTCGCCAACGGCGCGCCCGAGGGCAATCCGATGGACGATCCCAAGTTCAAGGAGTTCGCCGAGAACATCGTCGCCAAGTTCCGAGAGAACGTCCAGATTCCTCGCGCTTTCCGGTTGACATCCGAAAACCCGATCGCGACCTACATCCACCACGACAAAACCAAGGGCACTGCGGTTGTTTCCGAAGGCGAGAATGCCGGGTCGGAAGCGGTCCGCAAGGTCGCTGTCCAAGCGGCCGCGTTCCCACCAGAGGTTGTCTCCAAGGATCAGCTACCCCAGGACAAGCTGGATGCCGAAATCGAGCTTGAGACCAAGCGCGCAATCGACGAAGGCAAGGACGAGAAAATCGCCCGCAACATCGCCCAAGGTCGCGTGAATAAGGAGTACATCAAGAAGGTCGTCCTTCTCGAGCAACCCTTCTACATCGACCCCAGCAAGTCGGTCAGCCAATACCTGGCTGAAGAAGCCAAGGGCGCGAAGATCAACAGCTTCGTCTACCTCGGCGTAGGCGTCTAGCCAGCTTCCACTCCTCCAAGGGATTCGACTTGGAGGAGGGAAAGCAACCCCGTAAGCTCGTCAAAATCTCGTGAAGAATGAGCTTCCTACCTATAAGCGTTTGAAATGCACTTTTGTCAACCGCCCATCCTGAAAATTGGGGCGAATGTCCCGTTGCAACAACTTGCAATTGCCATCACGAA
>JACMJO010000521.1 GCA_014380605.1 Fimbriimonadaceae bacterium
GGATCGTCGAGGCCCCAATCCTGGCTCACGAGGAACCTAGCGGGGCATGCTTCTGCGTCGACTCCACAGCCCATTGTGATCACCTCAGTGTCGGGCTGGATCATCTTCTGGGTAAGGAGCTTGGGAGCTTGGCCCTCCATGGAGATTCCCTGTTCGGTCATTGCTTCGACCGCCATGGGGTTCAAGACTTTGCCGCCGATTGTGCCGGCCGAGAGGCCCTTCACGGCGAGGCCGTGAAGGGAAGCATAGTGGTTCACAAACGCTTCCGCCATCTGGGAGCGGCCCGCGTTGTGGACGCAGACGAAGAGGTAGGTTTTCATCTAGCAGCAGTTGCAGTTCGAACAATCGCAGCATGTTCCACAATCACAAACAGGAACCTGGTTAACAACAATCATGGTTTTCTCCTTCGACGATCTGGTTTAAGTAGGCGGCAAGACCCCGAATTGCCTCTCGATCAAGGGAACAGCACATGCACTTGCCCTGCCTCTCCATTCGGATCAGGCCGGATTCGCGCAGCTCTTTCAGATGATGGGAGACGGTCGAGGTGATCTTATCGGCGCCCGTTGTTTGGCAGCAGAGTTCGCCAGCCGTTGGACCGCTAACGGTTTCCGGGCAGCACCCTAATCTATGAACAAGCTGCAGTCTTGTCGCATCGCCTAGAGTTTTGAACATTTGCGCCGCATCTGACATTTCGATCATCATAGAAATGATGTCATACATTTCGACAATTCCCGAAATGTTTCCAGGAATGGCCCATGAAAGAAACAAAACTTGAAGTCCCCTGCTATGTTGCCGAATTCATCGGCACGTTTGCCATTGTGCTGTTCGGATGTGGATCGATCGCCGCCCTGCCTGAAGGCCCGGCGAAACATCTATCCGTGAATCTAGCGTTCGGATTGACGGTGGCGGCGATGATCTATGCGCTGGGGCACGTGTCGAGGGCGCATTTCAATCCGGCGGTAACGATCGGCTTTGTAGCTTCAAGAAGATTTCCGCTCAAGAGCGGATTAGCTTACATCACGGCCCAATGCCTTGGAGCACTCACGGCAAGTGCGATTCTGGCTTTGCTATTTCCGACCGGAAATCTGGGCGCGACGACGCCCTCAATCCCTTTGGTGCAGGCGTTGTTGGTGGAGGCGTTGCTTACGTTCTTCCTGGTGTTTGTTATCGCCGGGACCGCCACGGATCGAAGGGCCAATCCCGGGCTTGCCGGGGCCGCGATTGGGGCTACTGTCTTCATTTGTGGGCTCTTTGCGGGAAGTCTTACGGGAAACAGCTTGAACCCGGCGCGGAGCTTGGGTCCGGCTCTGTTTCAACCCGCCGCGCTAGGATCGCTGTGGGCGTACTTTGTGGGTCCCATCATTGGCGGCGTTTGCGCCACGTTAACGTATCGATGGTTGGCTTCTGGGAATCAGACGGCGGCAGAATTGGAAGGTTGCTGCTAGGAACAAAAAAGGAGCCTTTTCAGACTCCTTCTTGATCTCAGACTCTAGGCTTATTGGTTGACCTGTAAACCGGAAATCGGGTCAAGCACCTGTTGGCCGGAAACGGTGTACATGGACTTGCCCCACATATAGCTACTCACGTTCAACGTTTGCGCGAACTTGCGGAACTTTGCCGAGCCGTCGGCGGTGCCATAGTTGTCGCCTTCATTCCATCGGAGCGCCGAATGATACGTGATGAGCGGATAGGTTCCCGCTGGATTCGTCTTGCACGCAGTGAAGATATTAACCGGATTTGTGATCTGATTGTAGTTCAAAGCATACAGGGGAGTCGAAGCGGCATCGGTGTTTTCGCCAAGATACTGCTGCGTGTTGGCCGCATTTCGGGTGACGCCGTTTGTGGATCGGTGGGAGCTGTTGCGGATGCCCGTTCCAAGGCTCTGGCCGTTCAGACATTCAAGCTGGTCGGTAAGGCCGGTGATCATGATCGTGCCCGCTGGGCTGTCGACCGTTGTAATGGAGACGGTGTGGACGCCAGCTGCCGCGTCAAGCGAGTTCCGCATTCTAGGGATGAGGGCCGAGTTGACGGTGTAGGAAAGTCGGGGAACCTGATAGTCCATGATGAAGCCACCAGCAATGGCATCGGCAGGAACGCGTGGGTCGCCAGCCGCGCACCGATCGGCCTGTTGTCCACTGGGCCAGCCTTTACCCTTGTTATTGTTTGCGGAAGCAAAGCATGTTGGGGCGTGACCGCCGATCGCATCGCCTGGGCTCACGAAGATCTGCTCGTTCTTTACGTATGGCTGGATCATGTAGGACCAGTGAATGTAGCCCGCCGCGGTACCGCCGGAAGCTGGACTCCATGCACGGTGGTAGTAGGCGCTGGGCAGAACGTCGTCGTAGTCTGACGTGTAGATGTGCATTCCAATGCTAAGTTGCTTGATGTTGCTAAGGTCTGAGGACTTCTTAGCGGCTTTCTTAGCTTGAGCGAACACGGGAAATAGAATGGCGGCCAGGATTGCGATAATGGCAATCACCACCAAGAGTTCGATAAGGGTAAAGGCTTTCTTCATAGGTGCTCCATGCCTATTAAGAAAGCCGTCAGTTAAGCCATTGTTATGCGAGTGTCAAGAGAAGGTTAAGCCTAACCTCAATGCCCGGAATCCCGTAGTTTTTTCAGCGACCCCGGGAACACGGTGCCGCCGCATGATGTCAAAGCGACCGGATCGCCAAGGTTAGCCGAATCGGCCGCTGACATAGTCTTGCGTGCTTTGATGGCTGGGCTCTCCGAAGATTGTGGCGCTGTGGCCGTGCTCAACCAACTCGCCAAACATAAAGAATGCCGTATAGTCGCTGATCCTTTCTGCCTGTTGGAGGTTGTGGGTGACGACCAAGAGCGTGTGATCGCCCGCCAGTTGTTTGATAAGCTCCTCGACCTTGGCCGTCGAAATCGGGTCCAAGGCCGAGCAGGGCTCGTCCATCAGGATGATCTCGGGCCGGACCGCAAGCATTCTAGCGATACAAAGCCTCTGCTGCTGGCCCCCCGATAGGTTCAGGCCGTTCTTCTTCTTGTAGTCGTCCTTCACCTCTTCCCAAAGGGCGGCCTCGCG
Source organism: Fimbriimonadaceae bacterium (assembly GCA_014380605.1). Taxonomy (GTDB): domain Bacteria; phylum Armatimonadota; class Fimbriimonadia; order Fimbriimonadales; family Fimbriimonadaceae; genus 55-13. The sequence continues at coordinate 3,053 of JACMJO010000521.1, forward strand.
AAGGGCTTGCTCGACGGCATCGTCAAGCTGCTTGCCCTTGATTCCATAGTGCATTTTTGGACCAAGCGCGATGTTCTCGTAGATCGTCATCGGGAAGGGATTTGGCTTTTGAAAGACCATGCCGACGTTTCGACGAAGGGCCAATAGATCGGTGCCTTTGCCGTAGGGATTCTTGCCGCTTATCTTGATATCCCCTTCAATTCGGAAACCGGGTATCCGGTCGTTCATGCGATTTAGAGTACGAAGGAAGGTCGACTTCCCGCAACCACTGGGGCCGATAAGGGTCGTCACTTTGTTGTCATGGATCTTGGCGCTGATACCTTTCAGCGCTTGCTTTTCGCTGTAGTAAACGCTGAGTCCATTGACGTCAATTACGACTGGAGTCTCAGTTGCGGTGGGTGAACCATTTGTATGAATCATGCGAGGCTTTTCCTGCGGGCACGGGCGCGAACAAGGATCGCTCCCAAATTGATGAATAAAACCAGAAGGAGCAAGGATAGACAGGTGCCCCAAATGATGTTGGGGGGAATGTTTCCCCCTTGTCGATAGCCTTCTGCCAAGTGGTAAGGAAGGTTCTCGATGCCGCTCTTAACCATATCCAGACCTTGTGGTGGATCTCCACTTCGAAAGTAGATTCCGGCGGTTAGGAAAATTGGGGCCGCGTCCCCAGCGGCGCGTCCCGATGATAAAACCAAGCCCGTTACAATGCCCGGCAAGGCATTCGGCAGGACTACTTTCCAAAGGGTCTGCCATTTTGTTAGGCCCAAAGCAAATGCGCCCTCGATCAAGGAGTCCGGAACCATCTTGATCGCTTGTTCGGTGGAGAGCACAATCACCGGCATAGCAAAAATCGCCAGAGTTGCCCATCCCGCAAGCAAGCTGATCTTCCAGCCGAAGGCGAGGACAAAAACGGCAAGTCCAAACAAGCCATAGATGACGGAAGGCGTTCCCGCAAGACTAGTAACGCACCCTCGAATAACACGAGCGAGCCTGCCGCTTCCTTGCCGAGTACGCCGGAAGCGGCAAGGAACACTCCTCCCAAAACGCCCACCGGAAGAACGAAGAGAAAGGTGCCCAACATCAAAAGCAGGGAGCCTTTAATTTGGGGCCAAATTCCGCCTTGGCTCATTCCCTCGTTGGGCGAGGTGCTCAGGAATTCCCAGGTAATCGACGGAAGGCCCTTCACCAAGATCGTGCCGATGATTGCGACGATCACTAAGCCAATGATGCCCATGCAAAAAGCTAACCATGCTGAATACCAGCGACTTTGCCGATGCCTGGCCGAATCACGAGCGGCTAGCGCGTGGTCCGTCGATCCGTATGCTCCGCCTACGACCGCCATGCCACCTTCTTCGCCATGCGTTGGCCGATGGTATTGATGGCGAGCGTGATTATGAAAAGGACAAGGCCCAGCAGGAACAAGTGGCCGTAGTGGACGCCCTCAAAATCGACATTGCCCATTTCGATGGCGATGGCGTCGGGAACGCCTTTCATCGGTTTCATTAGGTTGGCGACCGCGTCCTTGGGGCTAGCAAAGCTAGGCAAGAAGGGCGTTCCGCCACTCAGAATCCAAACGATCATTGTTTCACCAATCGCCCGAGCAATGCCCAGAATAACGGCCGAGATAATCCCACCCTTTGCGGCCGGGAGAATGATCTTCTTAAGCTTCTCTCTCGCTGTTAAGCCAAGCGCCTCGCCTCCGTCTCGCATGCTTTGCGGGACTGCTTGCAACGCGTCTTCGGCAAAACTCGTTATGGTGGGGAACAAGAGAACCGCCATCATGATTGCCGCTGTCAACAACGCCCGACCCGATTCCAATCCGACCGCCGCGGCGAGGGTGTTTCCAAGAAAAGGCGCCAACAGCATGAGTCCGAAATAACCCAAGACGACCGTTGGCACACTCGCCAGCAACTCGACCAGGGGCTTTAACCATTCACGGACGCGGTTCGGGGCAATCTCCGATAGATACACCGCCGCCCCGATTGAAAACGGCGTGGCGATAAGTACGGCGATGATGGTCAGAATCAGCGTGCCGACGATGAGTGGGACAATGCCGAACCTGGGGTAGGCAAGCGTGCCATCCCACTCCGAGCGCATCGTGCCGGCAAGGACAGCGACATTGTGGGACATCGTCGGCGTTGCGACCAGTTCGAAGACGTAGCCTTTCTGGCGATCTTCGTCGGTCCTCGCGACGAAGGTTGGTAGTTCGATTCTCCCCGTTTTCTGTTTCCTAAGGTCTATCTCAATGGGGTCGGTTTTGACGCCCGCCGGACTTTGGACGAGCTTTAGTTTCAGATCGAATGGAGTTAGGTTCGGATCAAATGCGGCATCGGGACTCCATGCCAACGCCATCTTGGGGTCTTTGTATTCAGGCGTGGCGAATCCGAAGAGAAGAAACTTTGTCGAACGGTCTGCCCGCTTCATCCCCTTCCAGTGATCCTTGAAGGTCTCTTCCGGTATGGCATTGGACAATGTGGACGCTTGCGGGGATCCGGTGCCAAACTTGGCGACCCCGGCTAGGGACTCAATTGTAGGAAACGGGACTCCCTCTTCCTTCTCATCTAGCTCATCCATTCCCTCGCGATTGGCGGTTAACAGGGTCGCATTGGGATCGATGTCTAGATCTTCGAATTCGCCTTTGATCGGCTGGAGGGCAAATCGGTATCCAAAGTCGAATTTACGGTCAAACGCATATGTCGACTCGTGAGTCAAATAGTAGGCGATCGCCAAGATAATCCCCACAATCACGCCGCCGGACGCATAGACCAGCGATGTCATGACTCGATCTCCGAATCTGCCTCGCGGTTTGGGGGTTGGATGTTTCATGGCTCAAAATGGGCGTCAAGCAAAACTCGACGCCCATTCAAGAGGAGGATCAGCCCTTTAGTGAGAAGTAGCCAACCTGCTCGACGATCTTCTGGCCCTCTGTCGAGAGTGCAAAGTCGATGAACTTCTTTACGTCGCCGCGAGGAGCGCCGTTGGTGTAGTAGTAGAGGTATCTCCAAATGGGATACTTTTTGCCGCGGACGTTGGTCTCGTCCGGAGCTATCGGCGTCCCGCCCTTCTTGGCGGCGATAGGAATGAGCTTGATTCCTGATTTACCCTTGAAGTAAGCCACTCCACCATAGGCAATTCCGCCTTCGGTGCGAGACACTTCTCGAGCTTCCTCGGACGTCGATGGCAGGAATCGGACTCCCTTGCCCCAGTTCTGATTCTTGAGAACGTTGGTTTGGAAGAAGCCATAAGTTCCCGAGTTGGCGTCGCGGCTGAAAACCGTGATGTTCTCGTTGGGTCCCCCAACCTGGTTCCAGTTTGTAATCTGCCCAACATAGATGCGTCGCAGCTGATCCATGTCCAGCGAATCCACGCTGTTCTTGGAGTTGACCGCGATGGCGAGACCGTCCAGGGCCACGGGGATCTCGTTAACCACCGAACCTCGGCTTCTCGCCTTCTGAACCTCGCTGGCTCGCATGGGTCGAGACGACGCGCAGATGTCGGTTACGCCATTGATGAAAGCGTTGATTCCAATGCTGGAACCTCCACCAGTGACGTCCACGCTTCCAGCACCCTTCTTTCCGTAGGCCTCGGCCCATCGCTGGTTGAGCACCAGCAAAGTGTCCGAACCCTTGATACTGACAGACTTGAAGTAAGTGAAGCCAAAGGTAGCGGCGAGAGCCACCGCACCAAGGCCAAATAGAATGCTTTTCTTCATTTTCATATTCCCTTTTCCAATTAGAACTTGAACTGCAACCGAACTGTGGTCACGCCATAGCGCTTGTCATCGGCAGTTCCGACGATGTTGCGCCGGGCTGCGTCTTCAAAGACCTCGTGAGCGACTTGCAATCGCGCATTTGGATTGATGTAATAGATGTATGAGGCGCCGTAACCCGTGAACAGATTGCTTTGGCGGTCCAGATCCGGATCGAACTGCTCATACCGGAAGGAGAGCGTGTTGCGCGCGTCGATGTTGTAGCCCAGCATCACCTGCCAACCGGCCATGTCTTTTCCGGTCAATCGACGATCCGTGGCGCTGGAAACACCGGAATTGGTGGTCCCCGTTGTGGTTGCGTTGATGGCGAGGGGTACCCGGTCGAATCCGACCATTCCTTCCGCCCTCAGGAACAAGCCTGGCAAGAACAGCCCGACATAGTTCAGGTCGGCGTAGTAAAAATGCCGATTGTCGATGTCCTCGGAGAACACCCGGGTTTGCGTAGCGCCCGTATAGCCCGCCTGTCGGGGTGGTCGAGATGACCAGAATCCGCTGACACCCATATCGAGCTTATTCGTAAAGTAGCGCAGTCCGCCGGTTACGCCCAGCCGGTTGGCGGTCGATCCGGTGACGTCTCGAGTCTCCGTGTCGTTGAATGTCAACGCATTCCATACGCCAAGTTGCGCGACAGCATTGGCTCCAAGCCCCTTCTTCAAGCTGATGCCTCGGCCTCGCTCGCCATCGAACATGATGCGGTTGTATTGAGCTCGCTCGGGGAACTCTCGCTCACTCGACGACCTCTCCAACTCGTAACCTAAAGGCATCGGAACTTGGCCGGCGGTCGCTTGCAGGCCGATCGCCACATCCGAAGGCTCGATGTCGTAGGTTAGGAAAGCATCTCTCAACTGCGCGGCCGTGTTGTTCGAAAGTCCGGTGGCGTTCTGGGCCAAGTCGAAGCTCACTTTGATGCTCGTTCTCGGATCGATCGTCTGGGTGAGTCCCAATCGAATTCTGCGGAACGCAAAGGCGTCGGTCTGGCCGTTCAACTGATCGGTATCTCGATACTGGAACTGGATGTAGTTGCCCCACTTGCTTCGCTTCAGGTCGGCGACGTCGGAGCCAAGGATCGGGAGGTTCTCGTTTTGGCCCTCGATCCACCCCTTGATATCCTCGATCTCCTCGTCGATCTTCTTGAGGCGATCTTGAATCTCCTGAAGGGTTTCAACCATGTCCTTCATGAGCTTCATGGCTTCCTGATCTTGCGGAAGCTTGCCGCTCGCCGCGAGCTTGCCAATGTTGATCGTGAGATCGGTGGCTTTCATGAGGAGGTCTTTCGAGTCCCCTTGTCGGCTGAGAATCAGCTTGAGAGCTTCATCTTTTTGCTTACTCGTCAAACGGGTCCGTACCTGCTTCTTGGGTTGATCCTGCTTAGCGGGTTCCGGGCTGATGATGTGACGAGTTGGGTCTTGGGCCGGCGGCGTTTTGGCCGGCTCCTGGGTATGTGCGATGATCGGTAAGCTCAACGCCGCCGCCATCGCGATAAAAGTCCATTTTCCTCTGTTCATGCAAATCCCTCTCTGGGCGCTCTTCCCGGAGAAGGATTGTAGGCCGCGAATGTTAAGAGTTTGTGAAAACGCGGAAACCTTAATAGAGTGTTATTAACAATCTTGCGAGTGTTTGGGCTTTTGAATTCAAAGCGACCTACATGAAGCGTGTAAATGATTAAGGCCTTAACATTTACTTAACATAACCTTAACAGGCTATTCCTGCGGGAATTCTGTTCGTCTCAATAAAAGAGAAGCCCCCGTTGCAACTGCAACGGGGGCTTATTGAAAGAGTCTAACTCTTAACGAGCTCCTTCTTTTTGCTCGGCTTCGGCTCCTCGGCTTCCTTCTTCTTGAAGATCACCGTCTTGGACTCTTCATCTGCCAGATCGGCAACGATGTTGTCGCCTGATTGGAACCGGCCCAAAAGCATTTCCTCTGCGAGGGGGTCTTCGATGAATCTTTGGACGGCTCGTCGCAATGGACGTGCGCCAAGATTCGGATCGTAGCCTTCGCTCGCGAGAAGATTCTTCACCGAGTCACTTAGTTCGAGGACGATTCCCATCGCCGCGGCCTGCTCGTTCACTCTCTTGAGGTAGAGCTCGGCAATCTCTAGAATCTCTTCCTCCTTGAGGTGGGTGAAGACGATGACCTCATCGACACGGTTGAGGAACTCGGGTCGGA